>CBDURF010000014.1:0-32271 GCA_965369705.1 uncultured bacterium | reverse complement strand
GATGGATCCTTTCGTGCTCGATGCCCATCAGGATGACCCAGAAGGGATCGTCCCAGGTCACCGGCATGTTCAGCGGCAGGTCGTCGATGGCCTTCTCAATCACCGCGCGCACCTGGTCGCGATAGGCCCAGACTTCGTCGACCCGAGGCCAGTCGTAGTTTTTTTCGTCCAGGTCGTCCCAACTCATCTCGTCCACCCCGATGGCGAAGATCGATTCGAACCGCGGGTTGACCCGGTCGGAAATGGATTTGGCCAGGACCAGCTTGTTGATGAAGAACACGGCCGTGTGCCCCAGGTAGAAGAGCAGGGGATGTCGCAGAGGATCGGCCCGCAGATAGTAGGCCTCGTCGCCGGCCATCACCGAGAACAGGTTTTCGTAGAGCTCCCACGTGGTCTGGAAATAGCGGCGAATCTCGTCACGCTTGGTCTCGGGAGTTCCGGTATCGAGCCGCGGTGTGTGCATCACCTTGAACGTCATGTTCTTCTCCCGGTTCAGCGGGGGATGATCAGGTTGTCGGTTTCCCGTGGCGTGTAGCCGAGGGTAGGCCAGTCCATCAGGCCCCCGACGCCGTGGCAATCATTGCAGGTCAGGGCGCCCTCACGGCGGATGGCGTGGCTGATCTCCAGCATGGCGTCGGTGGGGAGCCAGCGGGGTTCGACCTGTTTGCCCGCCCTCACGTCGACGTAGGAATGGAGGTTCCAGCCGTCGATCGCCATGAACGACATGAACTTGTCCAGCATGTAGAACTTGAACATCCAGCCGTACATCATGCCCATCATGCTCTTGTCCATTTCGACCCGGGCGGCTTTGCCGGGCCGGCCGAACCGATAGTAGGATGGTAGGTTGTAAGGCACGAACATGCCACCGAAGGGGCCGATGTTCTGCAGATCGATGTGCTGACGGCCGTTGAAACGCTTCATGGGGTAGATCTTCGAAGGCCGGCCTGTCCTGGCGATCGGGCGCATGACGTCCTCGTACCATCCTGCGTAATCGAAATCCGCGAACTCGGGCCAACGCCACCGCGCATCGTAGAAGCTGTACAGCCCGGCGCCGTTGGGATTGTCTCCGATGGGGTTGCCCAGGAAGGTGGCGTCCCCGTTCCACCAGACGTAGGCGATGCCCCGGCCTGGCGCGTTCTCCTTGACCACGTCATGGTAGATGTGGATCCCGGGATCCTCCTCGAACTCCGTCTCACCGAAGTCACGCCGGGTGACGTTGTCCGGATGCAACGACGGGATGTGACAGGTCTGGCAGGCCACTCGGGCGAGATGTTCATTGAGGGCCCGGCCGTCCACGTCGGAGTTGTCGTGGGGTTCCTCATGGCAATCCAGACAGGAGACCTCCACGTCGGGCAGGTCGTTGGCCATTATGGTGGTGGTGTGGGTGCCCTTGGCCATGAAGTGGCCTCGCGTGGTATGGCAGTCCAGGCAGGAAAGTCCCGCGGCGGCGTGAACGTCCCAGCTGGGGGAAAAGGGAGTGCCCCGCTTGGAGCCGGGGTGCCGGACGCGAGGTCGCTCATGCCCGAGGTTCCGCAGGCTGGCCATGAATTCCGGGCCGGCCGGATCGACGTAGATGTCTCCGCCGAAATTATGCTGATGACAACGCAGGCAGGCTTCGGCGGTCGGGGTCGTGACGGACAGGGCGGCCGCCAGGGAGCGGTCCTGGCTCCAGCGGTTACGCCCGTTGGCATCGGTGACGACCTGTTTGCGGTTCATGTCGTAAGCCGCCGCATGACAGATGAGACAGTCGATGGCGTCCTTTTCCTTACTCTGGGTCCGGTACAGGGGCATCATCTCGCCCAGGGGCGCCTGGTACTGGCCCCCGATGTGACACTGCCCGCAGCCTTCGCTCAAGGTGTCGCCATTCTGGGTAACCACCAACTCGGCCCAGGCGGTCATGGCGAAGGAGCCCGGTTTGGGGCAGGGACGGTTCAACTTCCCCATGGGAAATGCGTCGGCGAGCTTGCCGTTGAAGCCGAAGACATTGGAGTGGTCGGTGCTGAAAAAGCGGTAGTGGACCGAAGCGGTGAGGTTGGCCATGAGATCTTCGGATATTTCCTGACCCCGGCCGTCGTCATAGGTGATTTTCTCATGGCAGCCGAGGCACGTGGCGGGCCCTTCGTAGGCGAGAATACCGGCTTCCCTGAAGTGGGTGATGTGCTTGAATTCATTCGCGGTGCCGAGAGGGGTGGACTCCAGGCGGGCGGCGGCCGCTTCGAATCCGGCCGGTGTGACGGCTTCCACCGGAAAACCGATGTCGGCGGGTCGGCTGTCGGCGGGCAGCATCCAGTTGATCAGATGCGACCAGAACACGGCCACCAGAATGGCGAGAATACCCAACAGGATGACCAGGGGCGATCTGAGGAAGCGGAAACGGTGGATAACAGGCATTCCTTTCTCCGGGAAACGGGGAATCCAGAGGATATACCTGATAAAAATCCATCATCAACGGGTTGTCCGTCAAGGATTAACGATCAGAAATGGGCGTTGATGCCGGGCAACCATTGCAAACCACGCGGATTGTTGCCGGCATGGTTCAGCAATCCGATCTGGATCCCCTTCAGGACTTGGGCACGATTGAAGATGCCGATGCTCAGACCGGTAGTTTCGCGCACGTTGTTGTAGCTGCCCACGCCCAGACCGGTCAAGGACCTGCTTTTCAGGTATCCGATGGTCAGTGCGGCTCCCTTGAGGTGGTTACCGCCCACGCCGCCGAGCCCCGCCATCAGTCCGGTCAGGTTGTTGCCTCCGACGCCGATGCCGCCCAGGAAAATTCCGGTCAGGTCGTCGCCCCCGATGCCGATGCCCCCGATGCCGATGCCCGTGATGTCCTCGCCGCCCGCGCCGATGCCCCCCAGGAACACGCCTTTCATCCTGGCGCCCCCGACACCGATGAGTCCCGCGGCGATTCCCGTCATATCGCTGCCGCCGACGCCGAGGCCCCCCAGAGCGATCCCGGTGATGTCGTTCGCGCCGACGCCGATTCCGCCGATGCCGATGCCCACGAGGTCGCCGCCTCCGGTGCCGACCAGTCCGACGGACAGGCCTTGGGTCAGGGCGGATTCGTGTCCCACCAGACCGAGGTTGACGCCCTGATATACGGCACGGTCATTGTCACGGGGGATCCAGAAGGTGACGTTGAGTCCCGCCACCTTGTCGACTTTGTGATCCACCAGGTTGAAGCGGATGCCGCCGAAATCCTTCAGATTGCCGAAGCCGAGGCCCGCCCGGCTGGTGGGAATGCCCAGACCGCCCGCTGAAGCCGCGCCGCAGACCCAGATCAAAAGAAGGACCCCAAGAAGGATTCCGGAGAGCCGGGACGTCATACGGAGAGTCATCGAGGATCCTTTCCTCTCCACCAGGACCGGATACGATTTCGGATGTCCCGGCGGCGACTGCGATGGTAGTATGTTTCATCGGCCATAACCCATAGCAATGACGGATCGAGTGGAGAAAAGTTACATGGACCTTCCCGGCAGAGGGAAAACACTGTCCTTCAGCCACGGGTGGGTCGAAACCAGCCGTGAAATCATGGCTCTGGCCGCCGTTTTACTCCTGGCGGTTTTTTCCTGGCAGATGATCAACGGGGTGACCACCGCCCTCTACCGGCAGTACGAAGTTCTGGGCGATCCGTCCCTGGTTCCCATCGTGGCGGCGGGCCCCGAACTGGGGGAAAGGGGTACCCCCGGACGGATGTCGCAACGCGGCCGGCCGCCGAGCCAGCTGGGCCACATCGGATATTTCTGGAGTGAACGGGCGTTTCACTACCGTTGCGCCCTGATGTTCGCCGTGGATGAATACCAGGATCCCGCGGTCCTGGCGCGGGATACCTGGCAGCAGCATCCCGACGGAGTGAATGCCTGGCGTGAATACGCCCTCTTGATGGAGCCGGTTTACGGCTTCCTGTATCGTCTGGCCGGCGACCAGGCCCGCCCTTTCGTGGAATTCCTCCTGCGCCTGGTCCCGTTCGTCCATGTGCTGATTTTCTTTCCACTGTTCGCCGTGGCCAGGGCCCTGGGCTGCCGCCGGCTTCTGGCGGTCCTGGGCGTGGTTTTCTACGCCACCTGCACTCTGGGCTTCGTCAGGATGACCGGTTCCCTCCTGCTGAAGGAGGATTTCGCGGTTCTCTGCCTTGCCGTGTTCCTGGCGGTCCATTTCTGGGCCTTGCGCCGAAAGAGCGTGCGGCTGGCGGCCCTGGCGGCCTTTCTGTTGGTGCCGGTCCTGGCCGCCTGGCATCTGAGCCAGTTCCTGATCCTGGTGGTCGTGCTGGGAGCGGCGATAAGTTGGGCGGTGAACGGTCGAAAAGAGGCTCGGGCGAAAGGAAAGTTCCCCTTTGACGTCCTCATGCCGGCCGTCTACACGTTGGCCGGCCTGGCGGCAGGGTTGACGCCATCGCTCCTGGCGCGGGGGTTCTTCCTCAGCGTGCCCATGTCTATCCTGTACGCCTGGACGATCACCACGGTGTTGGCACGTCGCGGAGGCGGGGTGGAGAAATCGGCTCGGGTCCGGGTTCTGGTCCTGGCCGGTCTGATCGCCGCCCTGGGCGCCCTGGCTTTTCTCAACCGGGGATATGCGGGGGACTACAATCACGTCTTCGGACTCTTCGTCCAGAAGGTCGTCCACGGTTTCCGCCTGCCCGCCGACCCCGGCCTGCTGCCTTTCGACAGCAGGGTGTTCTGGGCTCCGCCCTTCAATACCGCCACCTGGGGGGATATATGGTCCAAGCTGGGCTTCCACGTGGGGGTCCTTGTCCCGGTCTTGATCTGGTGCTTCTGGACAATCCTACGCCGGGGCACCGACGTTTTGCGCAGGTCATTCCTGTTGACCGTTCCCGCCTTCCTCGCGGCCTACCTGATGATCGAACGCTTGGGCATCGTTTTTCTCCTGTTCGCCGCGGTGGCCGTGGCGATGGCCGGAGAGTGGCTGGTCCGGCGCCTTGCCTCCGGTGTGGGGCCCAGGGCGCTGCCCATGGTCGCTGGAATGCTGTTGATCAGTCCCGTCCTGAATCTCAACGGCAACCTGGACGACATGATCCGTATCACGCGCAGTGTCCGCCAGGGTCAAGAGGTGCGTCTGGGGGCTTCGGACCAGCCCCTGTGGGAGTCCTGGGCGGGCATGTTCTCCTGGGTGACGATCCACACCCCGGGTCCGGGTTCGCGATTGGATGGTTCGGCCGCGGTTTTCCTGGGTGGGATCGGGGTCAGTCCCCAGTTGCTTCTCTACACCGGCCGGCCCATCGTTCTGAACTCCCAGTTCGAGAATTCGGAGATCAGGAACCGTTACCGCCGTTTTCTGGAGGCCCTCTTCGCCACCGATGAAATGGTGCTGTGGGATTTCGCCCGGAAGCACGGCGCGGACTACATCTTCATCAACCGGAATTCCGCCACCCGGACCGGACCGGAGTCCTCGTCCTTTCTGGCGGGTGTCACGGGCCATCTGGACCTGGCCATGAATGTCGTCAAGATGCATTTCCGGCCCGAGGCCCTCCGTAGGTTCACTCCGGTCTACGACAACGAATATTACCGAATCCTGCGGGTGCTTCCCACGGTTCGCCAATCAGGGCCTGCGCCCTGGCGGAGGGACTACAACAGCTGGTGGCGGCTCGGGAATTTCCAGGTCCGGGATGGAAGGCTGGTCGACCTGGCGGGGGACCGAGGCAGGCTGGTCGCCTTCGAAGCGGATTTGTCGGACCTGCAGGACAGGCAGATGGACATCCTGGCCGCCGTGGAAAAACGCTGGCGGGCGTCCCGGGGCGCAGGCGCCAAACGGTCCGACCTCATGTTCCTCCACCGTGAATTCGTCGAGGTCCGGCTTGATGGAATGCTGTCCGGCAAACCAATGACCACGACCATCTCCGCCCGCCTGGAAAACGTCATCAAGGCCCGCCTGTCGGAAATCGATCCCCTGTCCGGCCAACCGTTGGCCACGGCCTTGGCCGCCCTGGTTCACGGCAAGGATGGTTGGCTGGAGCAGCTTTCCACCCATGCCGGGGAGCCGCTCCATCATGCCACCTGTGGACAACTGCTCGCCCTTTCCGGAAGGTACGCCGAGGCCGCCGGCCAATTCGGGTTGGCCGCCGCATTCTTTCCGGATCCGGGGCAGGTGACTTCCGGGGGGAAACCACCGGCAATGCAGATCCGACTGTGGCAGGAGGAGATTTGGTGGAATCTGGCCGCCCGCAGGAACGACAGGGCCCGCGAACTGGCGCACCGATACGTCGTCCCTGTCTCTTCGTCATCACAGGAAAAGGATTTCTTCCGGAGAGTGGGAGCGATCCCCGGGGATTTTGAGTAGATTCTACGACCTCGCCCCTGACATCAGTGGAAAGGAAGATCATGGTGGAATTCAAAAATCACCAGCCCGGGACGTTCTGTTACGTCGAGTTGGCCACCAACGATCCCGACGCTTCCGGGAAATTCTACACCGAACTGTTCGGTTGGAACCGCAACGACCAGGACATGGGGGAGTACGGCATATATACGCAGTACCAACTGAACGACAAGATCGTGGCTGCCCAGTACAAGCTCAACGCCGAGCAGGAAGCCAAAAACGTGTCGCCCAACTGGGGCCAATACGTGACCGTCACCGACGCGGATGCAGCCACCGCCCGGGCCGCCGAACTGGGGGGGCAGGTAGTCATGGGCCCGGAGGACGTCATGGACTTCGGCCGGATGTCGGTGGTGTCCGATCCCACCGGCGCGGTCTTCTGCATCTGGGAGCCCAAATCCAACATCGGCGTCGAACTGCGGGATGAACCGGGCGCCATGTGTTGGAATGAACTCATGACTCCGGATACGGAAAAAGCCGCGACCTTCTACAGCGGCCTGTTCGGCTGGGAGCCCGCGACCATGGATATGGGCGACGTGGGAGAGTACACGCTTTTCAACCGCGGCGGGGGCCAGGGGGCCGCCGGCATGATGGTGATCAAGCCCGAAATGGGTCCCATCCCGGCCAACTGGCTGGTTTATTTCGCGGTGGCCGACATCGACGGGAGCCATGACAAAGCCCTGTCCCTCGGGGGAAAAGCCGTGGTGCCCCCGACGGATATTCCGGAGGTGGGCCGCTTCGCCGTGATCATGGATCCGGTGGGAGCGGTTTTCGGAATCTACAAATCCAACCGGGCCGAGTGACGACTCGGCAGGAAGCAATGCGCGCCGGGCCGTAGTGGAAGCAGGTCCGGCGTCTTTATTCATTCAGACGGGAGGAAGGCGGGAATGAAGAATGTGTGTGGTGGCGGATTGGGGCTGACTCTCCTGGTGCTGGCGGGCGCAGCGATCCTGATCACCGCCCTGTCCCTGTGACAGCGAGACCCCCATGTCTGATCGATACCTGACCCGAATGGCCGGGGCCATCCCCTGGGGCCGGGGGCTGCTGCCGGTCCTGGTTGCGTTGTTTGTCGTGGTCCGACTGCTCGAGGCGGCGGGGAGCGCGCCGGGTTGGGTCCGCGGTTACGGAGACGACCTGCTCTGTCTGCCGCTGGTGCTGAGTGTGGTGCTCACGGCCCATCGTCTGGCCGGTCGGTCGGGCCGTTTCACGCTGCCGGGATTCCACGGACTCCTGGCGGTTCTTCTGTTCGGAATCCTTTTCGAAGGGATCCTGCCCCTGACCGCAGCCGGTGCGGTGGCGGATCCGCTGGACGTCCTGATGTACCTGGCTGGATTCCTGGTTTTTCAGGCGGGACTCAATCAACCGACTTGGAGGTATCATGGAAACCTTTGACGCAATTGCCGCCCGGCGGTCGGTCAAGAAATTCGACCCGGACCACGTGATGACCGAGGACGAGATCACCCGCCTGATGGAGACGGTCATCCTGACGCCCACCTCCTTCAACATCCAGAACTGGCGGTTCGTCCTGATCACCGATCCCGAGGTCAAGCGTCAGGTGAGGGAAAAGGGGTACGATCAGGCCCAGTTCACCGACTGCTCTCTGCTGGTGATTATCTGCGGGGACCGCAACGCCTACGACCAGGATCCGGACCGCTACTGGGCCGAGGCTCCCGAGGAGGTCCGCGCGGCCATCGTGCCCATGATCAGGGGCGCCTACGGTTCCAGCGAAACCCTGCGCCGGGACGAGAACTTCCGTTCGGGCGGCCTGGCCGGGCAGACCATGATGCTGGCCGTCAAGGACATGGGCTACGACAGCTGCCCCATGATCGGCTTCGATTTCGAAGCCTTGGCCCACATCATCAAGCTGCCCGCCGACCACGACATCATCATGGCCGTCACCGTCGGCAAGGCCCTCGAAACCGCCCGGGAGCGCGGGGGGCAATTGGCGCTGGACGAAGTCATCCACCGGAACAGCTTCTGATGGTCCCTGCTGCTGACCGGGATCCACCGGCTGGTCGAGTGATCAGTCCTCTTCGTAATCCGGATCCCCGAATCTGTCCCTGGACATGATGGCCCGCCCGACGTTGGTGCTGTAGCTGCTGATCCGCCGGTAGCTGTCCATCAGTTCGAGATGGATTTCGCTGCTGGCCACGGACTCCGAGATGGCCCGGTGGATCCGTTGGAAATGGGCCTGCCGGTAATCCTCTTCCAGGGCCACGTAACGCTTCTGCTTGTCGCTCATGTGTTTTGCCAGTTCCAGGCTGCCGTCCCGGAAGGCTTCCAGGGCGCGGCTGATCTGCTTACACATTTTGACGTGGTAGGATTGCACCTCGACCTGCCCTGTCTCGCTGAATTCGGCGTGGTTTTCCACCATCTTCAGGGCCAGGGGGCGGATCTGCTTGTCGATGATGTCGGCGATGTGCTCGAACTGCTTCGTGACGTGCAGCATCATGTACACTTCGCGGGTCTGTTCCTCGCTCAGCTCCTGCTTGCCGATGTCCACCAGGTAGTCGGTGATCTGCTCGTCCAGGGCGTCCACCTTGTTTTCCTCGCGGTGGAGGTGGTCCAGGATTTCCAGGTTGTGGCTCAGGAACGGTTCCAGGCTGTCGATGGCCATCGACTTGACCTTTTCCCCCAGCCTCAGGATCTCGACCTTGGCCAGGTTCAAGGCCAGGGCCGGCGCGCCCATCATGTCGGTGTCGAGGTGCCGCGCCTTGTAGAACCATTCACGGGGAGTTTCCGGCCGGTCCGGGAGGAGACGGATCACCAGCCTCGCGATCAGACTGGTGAAAGGCAGGAAAACCAGGGCCAGTCCCACGTTGAATACCGTGTGGGCGTTGGCGATCTGCCGGGGGACGAAGCGGGCCATGACGGCCTGGCTCGACCCGGCGGCTTCGGGCCCGGGGGAGATGCTTCGCACCAGGTCGGCGAAGGTGGGAATCCACCAGACCATGGCCAGCACCCCAAGAACCTTGAACAGGGTGTGAGCCAACGCCACGCGGGAGGCCTCCCGGCTGGTGCCGATGGCCGCCAGTGCCGCGGTGACGCAGGTGCCGATGTTGGCTCCGAAAATCAGGGGGATGCCCGCGTCGAGGCTGAGAAATCCCTGCTGGGCCAGGACGATGACGATGCCTGTGAAGGCGCTGCTGCTCTGGATCAGGGCGGTGAAGACCGTCCCCACGAGGATTCCGAGCCAGGGATTCTCCAGGTCGGTCAAAAGAACCAGGAACGGCTGGAAGCTGCGCAGGGGGTACATGGCTTCGCTCATCACGTACATGCCGTAGAAGAGCAGTCCGAAGCCGAGGAGAATCTCACCGGCGTTTCTCCACCGGGGCCGTTTGGTCGCGAACCGCAGCAGGAACCCGATCGCGATCATCAGCAGGGCGTAGTCGGTCAGTTTGAAGGCGATGAGCTGGGCAGTCACGGTGGTGCCGATGTCCGCGCCCAGGATCACACCCGTGGTCTGGGCGAAGGTCATCAACTGGGCCTGTACGAAACTGACCAGCATCACCGTGGTGGCGCTGGAGCTTTGGATGACCATGGTGACGAAGGCGCCGACGGCCACCCCGACGAACCGGTTGATGGTCAGGGCGCTGAGGATGGCCCGCATGCGTCCGCCGGTGCTGCGCTGGAGCGACTTGCTCATCATGTTCATGCCGAAAAGGAACAGGCTGAGCCCGCCGGCGAGGCCGAAGATCAGGAACAGCACCCAGCTTCCCTGCCGGACCTGGAGGTGGTAGACGATCCGGTCCCGACCCTGTTCCCCGCCGGAAATACTGGCCACCACCGTATGGGACCGCGCCTTGTTCGTGGCGGTCACGGGGAAGGAAACGACGCCGAAGCTGTCGGTCACCGCCTGGCCCAGGAAGTGGGCGCCGGGGGTCACCAGATCGAACTGCACGGTCACGCCCGGAATGGGCTTGCCGTCGCTGCTGCGGACCTCGGCTCTCAGAGGTTCCGGAAATTCCGCGCCCGGCCTGCCCAACTGTCCCTCGCCGCTGGCCAGGCGCCCGGTCTCGGGGTCCAGATGGTGGTGGAGGGAGAGGCCGGCGGCGGGAACGACCGACCCGAACAAAAGGCAAAAAACGAGTAAAAGACTGTTTCGAACGGTTGAAATCAAGACGGTTGGCCTCTCGATCTGACTGACTTTCAATGGGTTTAGCCTATCAGAGTAACCTGAAGGTGGCGTCGGTTCAACACTTACCTGATTTCATATTTCGATTCCCGGACTTGCGAATTGGACTTTTCGCCGGTCGAAACCTACTTTTGCCCCCATGAAGATCGCGTTCATTGGCACTCACGGCGTCGGCAAAACGACTCTTTGTTTCGAACTCGCCGCGGCCTTGAAGCGGTTGGATCTGAGTGTGGATCTGGTCAAGGAGGTGGCCAGGGGGTGTCCCCTGCCCATCAACCGGGAAACCACCGATGATGCGCAGAATTGGATTCTGCACACCCAGGTGGCCCGCGAGATCGAATTGACCAACGTGTTCGAAGTGACGGTTTGCGACCGGGCGGTCATCGACAATTATGCCTACATGGTGCATGCCACCGGACGTAGGCCCGAAATCGAACCCTTCATTCGCCACTGGATGGGAACCTACGGTCAACTTGTGAAGGTTCCCGTCATTGCTCCGCCGGCCTTCGACGGCACGCGGGACACCTCGGTGGACTTCCAGGCCGATATCGATGTTTTGATCGATGAACTGCTCGATGAATTCGATCTGGCGCGTCTGGAATTGCCCGGCGGATCGCGCGCAGGGTGGACCAGGCTGGTCCTGGAATCCCTCGAACTGCCCGGGGAGCCGCCCCAACTGGATCTGTTCGGCTGAAGCCGCCGGGTCCCGGCTAATGAACCGGCCTTAACGGCCGATAGGAAACCTAAGGAACTTTTTCCGTTGATCTGCGTTTGATACGGCACTTGTATTCTCAACGGATCGACTTTCGGAAATGGAACCCACACCGCCCATCCGCGCCTGCGGTGACCGGCGGACAAGATAGAATTTGGAGTACTGCAACGTGTTCGATACGAATCTCCGGGTCATGACATTCAATCTGTTGACCTCCACCAAGAAACGGCGGAGCCATCCCTGGCGTCTGCGCAAGCGCAACATCGCCCGGATCTTTGCCGAGCTTCAGCCGGACGTGGTCGGCACCCAGGAAGCCAACTACAAACAGTTGCGGGAACTGGCCGAACTGCTGCCGGACTACGAATTCATCGGCGAGGGCAATCTGGGCCGGAAAATGGCGCACAGTGACAGCAACTGGTACTGCGCCACGTTCTACCGGCGCGACCGGGTACGGCCGGTGGACGATGCCGGCGAGGGTGACACGCACTGGCTCTCCCCGACGCCCGAAGTGCCCGCTTCCCAGTATCCCCTGGGAACCAGGCCGCGGCTGGTGACCTGGAACACCTTCGAGTTGATCGGCAGCGGTCACCAGTTCGTGTTCGGAACCACGCACCTGGAGGCCATCAACAGTTGGCACCGCAAGAAAAGCGCCCGCCAGCTGCGGGAATACATCAGCAACAAGGTCTCGGTGCTGGGTCCGGACATTCCGGTCTTTTTGACCGGTGACTTCAATGCCTGCGCCAAATCCCCCGAGATCAAGGCCATGGGAGACGAGATCGGCAACCTGGAGCCCATGTACGACGCCTGGACCGAGGGTTGCGAGGGTAGCTGCGAAGACGGCGCGACCTTTCGCGGTCTCGGGCTGCGGGACAGAATGAGTCACCGGCTGCTGGGCCCCCGGCGCATCGATTACGTCTTTTTCAGGCCTCGTCTGACCGTGCGTTCGGTGAGCAGGATTGATTACTCCCACCTGGAACACCGGGAAATCGCCCTGCCCTCGGACCATTATCCCGTCCTGGCCGAATTCGCCCTGGCCGGCTGATCCTTTCCGTCACAGGGTGTGCCGGCCTCTGCTTCGAGAACACGACCAGGAGTGCCGCCCAGGATGACCGACCGGACACCTTCTGTTCTTCCTTCCCAACTGGATGACGCCCTGCGTTTGATGCCTGCTCCGGTGGCCGTCATCGGAGCCGTCAGGGACGGGGTCCTGGGCGGTCTGACGGCCGCTTGGCTCACCCGGGTCTCCAGTGAACCACCTCTCCTGCTGGTGGCCGTGGGTCACGAGCGATTCACCTGGGAACTGCTCGCTGACGCGGGCCAGTTCACGGTCTCGGTGCTGGCCGAGGGCCAGGTGGCTGAAGCCCGTCTTTTCGGTCTGAAATCGAGACGCGAGGTGGACAAGTGGGCGGAAACGGCACACGTCCTGCTGGGGGACGGTGTCCCGGCCCTGAAGCATTGCAGCGCGCGATTCCTTTGCCGCATGGAAAGCCGTTTCACCACCGGGGACCACGATTGTATCGTGGGTCTGGTGGTTGCGGGCGAGGTGGTGGCCGGCGGTCCGGCCCTGCCGCTGCGTGGTTCGGATTACGCGCCTGCCTAGCGGGAAACAAGGTGGGGGCGGGTCTTGCCAAGCAGGGCCTTTGTGTTAACATGTCATTAACCGGGTTTCGGTGGGTTCGATCCGAAACCGGGGTGAGCGAGCAAACAAATCAAGGAGGGCGCTACGTATGGAAGCAGCCAGGTCCCAAACCACCCAACAATCCCTTCCTCCCGAAATCCTTTCCCTGCCCAAAGTTGAAGTTCCCGTCGCCGGAGTCACCGGTTATTGCCTGAGCAACGATGAGAAGCAGGTTGTATTCTTTCTTTTCGAAGAAGGCGTGAGTTTTCCGGACCATGCCCATTGCGAGCAGCGGGGCATCCTGGTTTCCGGTGAAATGACTCTCGAAATCGAAGGCAAGACAAATCTCTACCAGGCCGGGGACCAGTATCTGGTTCCCGAAGGAGCCCATCACCGGGCCAATTTCAGCAAACGTACCGTACTGGTGGACATGTCCGACACGCCGGAACGTTACAAGGTCGTTGCCTGACCACATTTGCCGCTATACTTGACCGGCCTCTCCCGTGCGGGGGAGGCCGGTTTTTTGGCCCTGCGGGCGGGGCGGATCCAGCCTGCGGCGCTGCTTTTCACGGACCCAGGGTCACCTCGAAGCGGTTGTGGGGGTCGATCAAGGTCGCAGCGACCTCCCGGACCTCGCCGGCGGAACATGCGGCCACCGACTCGATCAACTGGTCCAGGTCGTTGGGGTCCCGGCCATAAACCCGGTCGCGCAGTGATCGTCCCACCCTGGAGCCGTTGGATTGAGCACCAATGAGCAGATTTCCCAGCAGCTTGGCGCGGGCGCGTTCGAATTCTCCAACCGGAACCAGGGTTTCAGCCAGGTCCTCAAGCTCGGTCACCAGCGCCTCGCGCGCGGCGGTTTCGGTGTCCGGAGCGGTCAGGACGTACCCCACGAACATTCCCTGCCCGAATCCCGCGGTACTCAACGTGCCGGTGTTGTAGCACAGGGATCGCTGGTTACGCAGGCTTTCGAACAGGCGTCCGCTCTGTCCGTTGAGGACCTCTTTCAGCATCATCAGGGGAACACGGTTCTCCGCGGGGGTGAGAGGCCCCGGCCAGGCCACCAGGACCACGCTTTGATTCTGCTTCTTGTCGATCCTGGCCGACACGATCCCGTCCGGGACCTGGGTGGGCCCGGGTGAGAGGACCGGAGCACCGGAACCCGACGGCAGCCCGACCAGAAGGGTTTCGAGTTTGGCGAGGAACCGATCCGGTTCCAGGGCTCCCGAGACGACGATCTGCAGGGTGTCCGTGGTCCAGATCCGGCGGTGCTGTTTCACCAGATCATCCCTGCACAAGCCCGGCAGGCTGTCCACGGTTCCGGGCAGGGGGCGCCCGTAGGGATGGTCCCCGTAGACCAGTTCCCGCAGCTTGACCGCGGCCGCCTGGAAGGGCGAATCCGCGATGGCAGCGAGCTGTTCCAGGGCCAGACGGCGTTCCTGTGCGATTTCGGATTCGAGGAACGACGGCGCGTGGATGAGCTGCGCGGTCAGTTCCAGAGCCTGATCCATACGGTCGGCCAGACCGCTGAGGACCATCCCGCCGTAATCCCGGTCCGTCTGGGGAGACAGGGTGGCGCCGTCGCCCTCGAGGAGTTCATGCAGGGTTTCGGCGTCCAGATCGCCGGTCCCCTTGATCTGCACCATCTGGGTCAGAGTGGCCAGACCGGCGTTGGCGGAGGTTTCCCCGGTCGTGCCCCCCTTGAGGGTCATGGCCAGGGCCAGGACCGGAACGGCGGGATCCACCCTGTAACAGACCTCCACACCGTTGGCCAGGTGTTCGGTCCGGAAGGGTTCGGCCGCCTGGCCCTTGAAGCGGGGCCGGGCCGGGGCGATGATGTCGGCGGCTGCCATTGGAGTGGGAGGGGGACTGTCACCAGCCGATTTGTCGCTCAGCACCGGCTCGAGCAGGGCTTGCAGGGCTTCGGCCTCGGTGGGGATGTCATGGGCGGCGGTGTCCGTGTCTTCCGGCAGATAGATCATGCAATTGGCGTTTCCCAACCGGAAGATCCTGCGGGAGAGCTCCGCCACATCATCCCGGGTGACCCGGGCCACCCGGTCCGGAAAGTGGAAGGCGCCCGGCAGGTCGTCCATGACTTCATGATGCCCGATGGTC
This sequence comes from uncultured bacterium, assembly GCA_965369705.1. Taxonomy (GTDB): domain Bacteria; phylum Krumholzibacteriota; class Krumholzibacteriia; order LZORAL124-64-63; family LZORAL124-64-63; genus JAGLCY01. The sequence continues at coordinate 17,364 of CBDURF010000014.1, read as the reverse complement.
CCGGCCTGGCCCTGGACCGTCTCGGCTCCGAAGAGGAAGGAACGCGCGACCCTGGTCCTGGCCCGCTCCAGTTCTAGGTCCGTGCAGGAATCCCGGTTCAAATCTTCCAGGATCCTGGCGATCTCCACCAGGGCCGCGGGCAGCCGCGCGGCATCCGTTTCGATGTCCACCAGGACCACCCCTTCGCGCGGGCCCGTCTCCGTCATCACCGTGAAGTTGTCGACCAGCTTTTTTTCCTCGTGCAGTCTCCGGTACAGGCGGCAGCTGCGGCCGTCGGAGAGAACCCGACTCACAACGCTCAGGACATGATCCAGGCCGTCGCGTTCACCCGGGCCGGGAAAGATCAGTTTGGCGTAGACCTTGGTGATGTCGCCGCGTTCGACCCGCAGGCGGAGCCCCGTTTGGATCGGTTCGGTGGGTGGTTCGGCCACCAGGCCGATGGTGGGGTCGGTGGTCTCCGGAAATGGCACGCCCGGGTCGGCGAATTTGTCCCGGATAAGCGCGAACGCCTCCGTGGGATCGACATCGCCCACGACGACCACGGTCATGTTGTCGGGCCGGTAGGCGGATCGCCAGAAGGCCACGATGTCTTCCCGATCGCGTTCCAGCAGGTTTTCGTCCCGCCCGCCGATGGGATGGTGATAGGGGCTGCGGTCGAAGGTCATTTCCATGCCCCAGCGCCAGGTGATGCCGAAGCCGAACGGGATATCGTCATACATGTGGTTCTCGTGGACCAGCACTTGCCTCTCGGCGTCCAGGGAGGCGTTATCGAAGGTCGATTGGAAGAGGGCGTCGGCCAGGATGTCGACGGCCGTGGGCAAGGCGGCCGCGGGGATCGTGATGTGGTAGTTGGTTGTCTCGTACCCCGTCCCCGCGTTGGTCGAACCACCGGCCTCAGCCACTTCGTTCGCGAAATCGCCTTCGTCGCGGCGGCTGGTGCCCTTGAAAAGCATGTGTTCGATGCCGTGGGACCAGCCGCGCAGGGCGTCCGGTTCCCGGTTGGATCCGACCCGGACCCAGACGTTGCACACGGCCACCGGGGTACGGTGGTCCTCCTTGATGATCACCTTCAGGCCGTTGGGCAGCTTCGCCGTGTGCAGGCCGTGGGCAAGTTCGCTGGCGGTCAGCCGGCCGTCGGGTGCAAAATGATCGGACATGTAGCCTCTTTCCCAGGACGGAGTGCATGGAAGGAAGGGCCGGAAGTCTGGAAAGACCTTTCCCTGCAAAGTTCCAGACAATATAACGGGCATCCGGTTTCGTCCCATAATCAAATCCGGCCGGCGCCGGGATCAATCGGTTGACTCCCCGGTCCAGGTTGCCCAGTATTGAAACGGCTTGGCCTGACAACGGCCTGCTGATCCCGGTCGAATTTCCCGTCCCTGGAGACAAAATATGGATTCCGCACCCTCCGTGACGGGCGTAAACCGTTTGCGGCGAGCCCTTTTCAAGCTTGTGGAACGGTTCACACCGGACGAGACCGCCATCATGGTGATCCTGGCTATGCTGGTCGGCCTGCTGGGCGGATTCGGGGCCATCCTGTTCCGTTGGCTCGTGGACCTCTTCCAGGGCCTGACGATCGGGTCGGGGGAGGACACGGTCTCGCTGTTGGCGACCACTCCGTGGTGGCAAATCCTGATGCTTCCGGTGGCCGGCGGGCTGATCGTGGGCCTGCTGATCCATTTCGGCGCCCGCGAAGCCAAGGGACACGGAGTGCCCGAAGTGCTGGGCGCCATGGTCTTCAAAAAGGGCGTGATCAGGCCCATCGTCGTTGTGGTCAAGATGGTCGCCAGCGCCTTGACCATCGCCTTCGGGGGTTCGGTGGGCAGGGAAGGTCCCATCGTCCAGATCGGGGCGGCCATGGGCAGCACCCTGGGCCAGTGGCTCCGGTTATCCCCCCAGCGCCTGCGCACGCTGATCGGATGCGGCGCGGCCGCGGGAATCGCCGCGACCTTCAACGCGCCCATCGCCGGGGCCTTCTTCGCCCTGGAAATCCTGATGCGGGATTTCGCGGTCGTCACCTTCAGCCCGATCATCGTGGCCAGCGTGGTGGCGACCGCCGTCAGCCGGGAATTCCTGGGGGCCACCCCGGCATTCCCTGTTCCCGACTTTTCCATCAGCGGCTACCACGAACTGCCCCTGTACCTGCTGTTGGGCCTCATCGTGGGGCTGATCGCGGTGGTCTATGTGCGGACCTTGTACGCGTCCGAGGATGCCTTCGACAGGCTGCCGCTGCCCGGTTGGCTCAAGCCTGCCTGCGGGGGTCTTGTTCTGGGGGCGCTGTTCCTCGTTTTTCCCCAGGTCTACGGTGTGGGCTATTCGTCCATGGTTGAGGCCCTCGACGGTCACCTGGCCCTGCGGTTGATGATCTTGCTGGTGGTAGTCAAACTGTTGGCGGTGAACGTGACCCTGGGTTCGGGTTTTTCGGGGGGCATCTTCGCGCCCGCCTTGTTCCTCGGGGGCATGCTGGGCGGAGCCTTCGGCGCCCTGGTGGAGATGTGGGTCCCCGGTTCCCACGGAGCCATCGGAACGTTCGCGATGGTCGGCATGGCGGCCATGGTCGGGGCGTCCACCGGCGCTCCCCTGACAGCCATCCTGATCCTCTTCGAGATGACCGGCCAGTATACGGTCATCCTGCCTTTGATGCTGGCCAGCATCGGCGCCGCCCTGGTCTATCGTTCGCTCATGTCTGAATCCATCTTCACCTTCAAGTTCGCCCGTGAAGGCAAGAAGCTGAACTTTGGTCGCGAAAGCGCGATCCTGCGGGACTTCCATGTCGAGGACATCATGGAGGTCAATCCGGTGACCATTCCGGTGACCGACGGCTTCGACAGGATCCTCAAACTGTTCCTGACCAATTCCGATGAACACTACTACGTGGTCGACGGGGAGGGCTTCCTGGCCGGACGGATCTCCATCCATGACGTCAAGGACATCCTGCATGAGGAGAGCCTGAGCAAAGTTGTGATCGCCGACGACATCAGGAACGAAACCCCGGCGGCGGTCTACCGCCGGGACAACCTGGAGGATTGCCTGCTCGAACTCGGCCATCAGGACTCGAGTGATCTACCGGTTCTCTACAATCGGGACCACCCGGTCCTGGTCGGTGTCATCACCCGAAAGGCGATTTTCGAGGTCTACAACCGGGAAGTCCTCCAGCACCAGGACATGGGCATCAACCTGATCACCGGCGAGGGCCGGATGCACGATTGCGTGGAACTGCCGGAAACCTACAAGGTCCAGCTGTTCACGCCGCCGGAGTCCTGGGTGGGCCGGAATTTACGGGACCTGGGCCTCAGGTCGGGTTACAATATTTCCGTGCTGGCCGTCAAACGCCGAAATTTCATGGGCGGCATTCGCAACGAGTTGCCTGATCCCGCGCGGGAACTGACCGTTACCGATCGCCTGATCATCGTGGGCGAGAGGCGCGATCTCGAGCGGTTGCTCATCGAAACGAACACCCGGGCCTTCGGCGCTCCCGGGGCCGGGGGAAAATCCCGCTGATGGAAACCAAGCATTCTGATTATTACCGCAACCCGCGGCCCGAGATGCTGGACATCATTCCCGCCGAGGTCTCGGTGCTGCTTGAAGTGGGATGTGGGGAGGGGGCGTTCGCGGCCAACCTCAAGGCGGTGCGCGCAGAAGCGGGAACTCCCGTCGAGGTGTGGGGCGTCGAGATGGATGAAACCGCCGCCGGAAAGGCGGCCGCGGTCCTGGACCGGGTCCTGCAAGGCGATGTCGCCGAAGTCTTGTCCGATCTGCCGGCGGGTCATTTCGACTGCATCGTACTGAACGACGTGATCGAGCATGTCCCGGACCCCGGCGCCTTGCTGCGATCCCTGCGGCCGCTGCTGAAACCGGGCGGCCGCCTGGTGGCCTCCATTCCCAACGTGCGGTACTTCTTCAACGTGGTCGATCTGGCCGTCCACGGACGCTGGGACTACACTGAGGAAGGAATTCTCGATCGGACCCATCTGCGTTTCTTCACCCGGTCGAGCATGATCCGCCTGTTCGAGGATTGCGGGTTCAATGTCGAGGCAACCGTCGGCATCAACCCGACCGGTTCGGTCAAGTTCGGTCTGGTCAACCTGCTGACCCTGGGCCGGTGGTCGGATATGAAATACCTTCAGTTTGCCTGCCTGGCTCGGGCCGGGCGGCCGTTGGAGTGACCGATGGCCAAGCCTGCTCTCGTCCCCGCCCGCGACATCATCACTGTGGATGTCGAGGAGTGGTTCCACGGACACAACTACCTTGACAGCATGCCGCCCGAGGTCTGGGACGATCAGGAACTGCGGGTCGAAAAAGGCATGTCCCTCTGCCTTGACCTGCTGGACCGGTTCGGGGTGAAGGGTACGTTCTTCGTCCTGGGCTGGACGGCCGATCGACATCCGGACGTGGTGCGCGAGATCGCCCGCCGGGGCCACGAGATCGGGTGCCACAGCTACGCCCATCCGGAGATCTTCAAGCTGACTCGTGACCAGTTCCGCGCCGATTGCGACCGGGCCCTTTCCGCCCTGGCCGCCGCGGGCGTGGATGCTCCCGCCGGCTACCGGGCGCCCAGCTTCAGCATCACGCCTTCGGTTCACGGGTATCTGGAGGTGCTGCGCGACTTTGGATTCCGATATGACTGTTCGATCTTCCCCATCCATCATCCCCGCTACGGCCAACCGGATTCACCCCGCCGGCCCTTCATGCTGGAGGGGAACGGTGCTTCCTTCACGGTCGTGCCCATGCCCACCTGGCGGTTCCTCGGGGTCAACGTACCGTTCTCCGGCGGAGGTTACCTCCGCCTGCTGCCTTGGGCGGTCTTCAAGTTCCTGCGCGGTCGGGCCCGGCGGCAGGGGATTCCCTGCCTCGTGTACACGCACCCCTGGGAACTGGATGATTTTCGGCCCCGGGTGGGACAGTCCGCCGCCACCAACCTGCGCAGTCAGGGCGGGCAGACCACGATGCCGCTCAAGATCGCCAAGATCCTGGCACAGGGCGATTTCGAGACCCTGGGGCAATATGTGGCGCGGCTGGAAGCGTCCGGAAATCTTCCTCGGCGGACCCTGGGAGATCATTGACGGACAGGCCGTCGGCATGGCCCCCAGCCGCCGACCGGTGATTGCCCACGGAAAAAAGGAAACGGACCCTTCGCCCTGGGGTCCGCTTCCCTGTCCTGTCTCGCTATCGTCAATGTTCGCCGTGGCCGGAGGAGGTGCCGCTGAAGGGGGGTAGCGGTTGGTAATATCTCCGTCACGGTGTATTCTACGTATCGGTTCGGGAGAAGTTCCCCCGGATCGCGACTTTTTTTTTGGAAGGAACCTGAAAAATATGTCGATGCTTCGCCAGGACCCCTTGACGGGCCGCTGGGTGATCATGGCGGCGAACCGAGGTGACCGACCCAATGAATTCCGTCTGATGCAGAGGGATCTGGACCCCGGCGACGATTGCCCTTTCTGTTCCGGACACGAGAGCAGCACCACCCCGGAAATCCTGGCCCTTGGTCGTTTGCCGGATGCTCCGGCCAACAGTCCGGGGTGGCGCCTGAGGGTGTTTCCCAACATGTATCCCGCCCTGCGCCCGGAATTCGCGTCCGCGCCCGGGGCGTCCTCGCCGGGACGACCGGCGGAGTTTTTCCCCGCCCGGTCCGGGATCGGGTCGCACGAGGTGATCGTCTATTCCCCCGACCACGCGGCCGATCTGGCCTCATTGGGCGAATCCGACCTGCTTGAGCTGCTGAAGGTTTTGCGCGACCGGGCGGAGGTCATTTCCCGGCGGCCCGGACACAAATACGTTTCGCCCTTCTGCAACCACGGTCCGGAAGCCGGCGCGACGCTGGCCCATCCCCACATGCAGATCATCGGCACCCCGGAATTGCCGTCCCTCGTTGTCGACAAGGCGGTCCGGTTCGCCGACTACCGGGCCCGGACCGGCGGATGTCTCCTGTGCGATCTGATGGCGGCGGAAGTGCGGGCCGCAGAGAGGGTGGTCTGTCGCAATGGCCGCTGGACGTCTCTAACCCCCTGGGCCAGTCGTTTTCCTTGGGAAATGCTCCTTTTGCCCGCAAGGCACCAGGCCGATCTGACCGAAGCGGACGATGATGATCTGGCCGCCCTGTCCGAGGTGCTTTCCTTCTCCCTGCGCGGTTTGACGGCCATCCATGGCGATCTTTCCCTGAACCTGGTCATCCACAGCGCCCCTTTGCCGCCGCCGGACGGTGAGGTGTACGGTGACGAAAGGTTGGATGATCTGGCATACTCCCCTCGGGAAGGTTTTCATTGGCACCTGGAGATCATGCCTCGCCTGAGCCGCCCGGCGGGGTTCGAGGTGGGGACGGGCTTCACCATCAATTCGGTGATTCCCGAAGAAGCGGCGCGGCGGCTCCGCGTGGAAGGATCCTGACGTGAACGTCCTGATGGTCAGCGCGGAAATGACGCCCTTCGCCAAGGTCGGGGGGCTGGCCGACGTGGTCACCGCCTTGTCGGCGGCCATGGCCGCACGTAAGCACGATGTCAGGGTGGTGATGCCCCTGTACGGGCATCTCGACCGGGAGCGGGAAAAGATCCGTCCCTTGGCGAAACTTCCGCCGCTGGCCCTGCGGGTGGGGCAGGATATGTACGATATCCGCTTCCATATGCGCGGCTCGCCCCGCGCGGCGGTGAAGGTCTATCTGGTCGAGTGCCCGGCCCTGTATGACCGGGAAGGCGTCTATGTCGACGAACACGGTGAGGTCTTTCCGGACGCCCTGGCGAGAGCCGCCCTGCACGGGCAGGCCGCTTTGCTGTTGGCCCGGCTGCTGGAGTGGCCGGTGGACGTGATCCACGCCCATGACGCGGAAGCGGCTCCGGCCATCCTGTTCCGACGCCACTGGTATGCCGGCCGCGGGTTGCCCGGGCCCGCCGGCAGCCTGTTGACCATCCACAATCTGGCTCATCAGGAGATCCACCCCGTGGATGGCGTGGATACACTGGGGTTGCCCCGCTCGATGGCGTCCTATCCCGGACTGCTCGAATTCCACGGCAAGCTCAATCTTCTGAAAGCGGGAATCCTGGCGGCCGACCGGGTCAATACGGTCAGCCCGACCTACGCGAAGGAGACCACCGGGGATCCGGACTTCGGATGCGGACTGGAAGGGGTTCTGACCGGACGCGGAGATTCCTATTCCGGGATCCTGAACGGGGCGGATTACCTGACTTGGGATTCTCGCAAGGACCAGGCCTTGCCGGCGGCCTTCGGGCCGGCGGATCTGTCCGGCAAGGACGTCTGTCGGCGGGAACTCCTCAAGGAGTTGGGTCTGAAGCCGGAGGACGGCAAACCGTTGTGCGGATTCGTCGGGCGGCTGGTGTACCAGAAGGGTCTCGAACTGGTCCTGCCCCTGCTTGGCCGTTTGGCCAAGGACGGTTTCACCTTCGCCTTGCTGGGCACCGGGGACAAGGCGCTTGAGGCCGCAGTCCGCAAGGTCGCCTTGCGCTACCCGGACAAGGTGGCCTTTGTCGACGCCTTCGACGAGTCCCTGGCCCACCGGATCTACGCGGGCAGTGATCTGTTCCTCATGCCCAGCGTGTTCGAACCCTGCGGTCTTTCCCAGATGTATTCCATGCGCTACGGAACCCTGCCTGTAGTGCGTCGGACCGGCGGACTGGCCGACACGGTCATCGACGCCGGTCGCAAGCGCGGCAACGGGTTCGTGTTCGACGACGCCAGCGGCGAGGATCTCCTGGCCGCTCTGCGCAGAGCCGAGGCGTTATGGGAAGACCGCCCCGCCTGGCGCCAGGTGCAGATGCGCGGCATGGAATGTGATTTCAGCTGGTCCCGGTCGGCGGTCCGGTACGAAAAACTGTACCGTGCGGTCCGTCGCGCCGGTCATGAATAATTCGGGTTGATTGAGGCTGTCACGAAGGGATTGTGGAGTGGATCACCGAGGATACCTGCGGCGCCGGGCGGATCTCGCCTCGGCGGGTTTCGAGGCGGCCGAATCTCCCATGCTGGTGGTCAATTCGGACGGCTGCATCGCCGTGGCCAGCAAGGGCGCCGGGGCCCTGCTGGGCAAGGAGTGCCGGGAACTGGTGGGCGACCCCCTGGTGAACTGGTTCGTTCCTCCGTCGAGCGTCAGCCATTGCGGGACCGAGGGCCATTGCCCCACCAGCATGTTGCGTCAACTCCAGGTGCGCCACACCGGGGGAGACCTCATCCAGGTCGAGGTCCAGTGTTCGCCCTTCTCGGCCCATTACGCCGAGGATGACTCCGACGGGGATCCCGGCCGGCCCAATCATTGCCTCATGTTGCTGGCGGACATCCGGAAGCGGGATCTCGAAGATGAAATGCGGGCCGCCCGGTTGGCCAAGCTCTCCCTGCTGAACCAGGTCAGTGAAGCCCTCTACGGGGCCAACCTGTCCCTCGACCAGATCCTCGAAGCGGTGCTCATCTGCATGACCGCGGGCCAGGGACTGCGGTTCAACCGCGCCTTCCTGTTGCTGATCAACGAAACGGACGAGGCGCTGCAGGGCGAGATCGCCATCGGGCCCAGCAACGCCGAAGAAGCCTCGCGGATCTGGAAGGATCTCGCCGATCAGCCCGGCGACCTGTTCGAGATGATGACCAGCTACGACCAGTCGATCAAGCAGACCGACGTCGCGGTGAACGAAATCGTCAGGCACATGACCGTACCCCTGGACGATGTGGAGCATATCCTGATCAGGGTGATGGGCGATCGCCATGTCCTGCGGGTGCGCGATGACACGGTCATGTCCGGGGTGGACACCGTGCGCCGGTGGCTCGGTTGCACGGAATTCGCGGTGGCCCCTCTGACGACCCGCGCGGGATCCATCGGGGTCATCATGGCGGACAACGCCATCAGCGGCGTGGAGATCAGCGACCTGGATCTCGAATTCCTGCAGATGTTCGCCAACCAGAGCGCCGGGGCCATCGAAAACAGCCGGCTGTATCACGAGCTCGAGAAACGCTTGGTTGATCTGCGCCGGGCCCACCAGAAGCAACAGGACGATCAGGAAACCCTGATGCGCATGGAGCGGTTGAGCGTCATGGGGGAAACCTCGGCCATCGTTGCCCACGAACTGCGCAATCCGCTGGTGGCCATCGGGGGTTTTGCACGCACTCTCATGCGCAACCTGGACGAGGACGATCCCAACCGACAGTTCGCGGACATCATTTCCAGCGAAGTCTCGCGCATGGAAACCATCATCCACGACCTGCTGGATTTCATTAGGCCCAAGAAGAGGCTCCGCAAAGAGGTTGTGGTGGACCGGATTGTGGCCGAGGCCGCCGACAGATACCAGGCCGAACTGCAAGACAAGGGCATCCGGCTGGAGATGGACCTGAAGACCGACGGAATTACCTTGGCCGTGCACCCGGGTGAAATCCAACAGGTTGTGCAGAACTACCTCGTCAACGCCATGCAGGCCCAGCCCGACGGCGGTCGGATCGAAATCCGCTCCCGCCTGGTGGAGGGGGGCGTACGGGTCGAAGTCCGGGATGATGGCCCGGGTTTTGCAAAAGAAGTGGGGGAAAAACTGTTTTCGCCGTTTTTTTCCACCAAGACCACGGGATCGGGCCTGGGCCTGACCATCTGCGCCCAGATCATCAAGTCACACGGGGGAGTCACCGGGGCGACGAATCCCCCGCTGGGGGGAGCGGTATTTTCTTTTATATTACCGCTTCCCAGGAATGCGCCGAACACCTAGACTGGCGTTGTGGCGGCTTACTCGTGGATGGATTAGAATATTCCTAGGGATGGGGATTTCCAGGTTCCCACGCACCTGGAATTTTGGCAAAGGAGGCCGGTTGTGAGCAAAGTATTGATCGTGGATGATGAACCCCACCTCAGACTTCTCTACGAAACCGAACTGCGCCGAGCCGGATTCGAGACGATGACCGCCTGCAATGCGGTCCAGGGTCTTGAATTCGTGGAGACCATGAAGCCGGATCTTGTTATCCTGGACATCAGGATGGCGGGCATGGACGGCATCGAAGCCCTGCAACGCATTCTTGAACGGGACAACACGGTTCCCGTCGTTCTGAACACCGCCTATTCCAGTTACAAGGATAACTATCTGACCTGGGCCGCGGACGCCTACGTGACGAAATCGTCGGATGTCACCGAACTTCTGGATACCGTGAAGGACCTGGTGGACACCAGGGCGGCGGCCAGAAACTGACAATCACGCGGACAGCCGGAGGGCCGGCTGGGTTTCCGGTGCCCGGTGGAGTGCAACCTTGAGTGTCCGACAGCTGGTTCGCGATACGTTGACCCTGATCCTGGCCGGAGGCCAGGGTGAAAGGCTGTACCCCCTGACGAGGGACCGTTCCAAGCCCGCGGTCCCATTCGGCAGCGCCTACCGCATCATCGACTTCACCCTTTCCAACTGCATCAACAGCGGCCTGCGGCAGATCTACGTCCTGACCCAGTACAAGTCCTATTCCCTGGACAAGCATCTGCAGCGGGGCTGGAACATCTTCAGCTACGAAAGTGGTGAATTCCTGTATCGCATTCCGCCCCAGCACCGGGTGGGGCAGAAGTGGTATCAAGGCACGGCCGACGCTGTCTACCAGAACATCTACCTGCTGGAACGTCGTCGTCCCGCCCATGTCCTGGTCCTGTCCGGGGACCATATCTACCGCATGGATTACGGCGAACTGCTGAGGTTCCACGCCGAGCATGAGGGGTGCATGACCCTGAGCGCCGCGGTGGTTCCCCGCGCGGGGGCCGACCAGTTCGGCATTCTCGAAGTGGACGAGTCCTGGCGGGTGGTCGGATTCGAGGAAAAACCCGCGGAGCCCAAGACGATTCCCGGCGACCCGGAACACTGCCTGGTCAACATGGGGGTCTACATCTTCGACACCGAGAACCTGGTGCGGGAGCTTTCCCAGGATGTCAAACGCAACGACTCCCGGCATGATTTCGGCCGGGACATCATCCCCGCCCTGGTGGATTGCGGGGAAGTGTACGCCTATCCGTTCCGGGATAAGGAAACGGGGGAATCCTGGTACTGGCGCGACATCGGCACCCTGGACAGCTATTACGCGGCCAACATGGACCTGGTCAGCCGCCGGCCCGATTTCGATCTCTACGATCCGACCTGGTTGTTCCGGGCCTGGCAGCCTCCCGTGCCGCCCTGCAAGTCCGTGCACGGGTTCACCGAGGACGGCACCCTGCCGGGTATCCTCGAGGACAGCATAGTCGGACCCGGCGCCGTCATCTCCGGCGGGCGGGTGGAGCGATCCCTTCTCGGCCGCGGCGTTCGGGTCAATTCCTACAGCCGGGTAATCGACAGCATCCTGATGGACAACGTGGAGATCGGCCGCTACGCCAAGGTCCAGCGCTGCATCATCGACAAGAGCGTGCTTGTTCCCGAAGGAATGGAAATCGGTTTCGACCTGGAAAAGGACCGTCGCCTGTTCAATGTCTCGGCCGACGGCATCGTGGTCGTGCCGAAGGATATGGATCTGACCGAACACGGCTGATCCGGACCTGCTAGAGGCGATAGGATTCCGGCCGCCGGTCTTCCCACAAGTCGTTGCGCGGCGTGAAGAGCTTGTCTTTTTCCACCAGTTCGATGGTTGCGACCGCCACTCCGGTTTCTTCCTTGTCCAGTCCTCCCAATCTCTTTCCCCAGGGCGAGATCACTTGGCTGCGGCCGCTGAAGGTCAGTTCGGCGCCGGTGCGGTTCTCGGAACCGACGCGGTTGCTGGTCACCGCAAAAACCATGTTCTCCTGACAGCGGGTGATCATGGCGGCCTGGCACCAGGGCAACAGCAGGTTGGAGGGATGGCAGATGATTTCCGCGCCGGCCAGGGCCAGGCTGCGGGCCGCTTCAGGAAAGATCCAGTCGAAGCAGATCATCATGCCGATCGTCGTTCCGCAGGCCCGGAAAACCGGAAAGCCGCGATCGCCCGGCGTGAAGATCGATTTCTCATCGAGAAAAAGATGGACCTTGCGGTAGATTTCCCGGCGGCCGTCCGGCCGGAACAGCACCGACGAGTTGAAAAGCCGGTCGCCGTTCTTTTCCGCCAGACCCGCCACGATGGTCGTGCCCGATTCCGAGGCGGCTTTGGTCAACCGCCGGGTGGCCCACCCGGGTTCCGCTTCTCCGGTCAGATTCTCGGCCAGGGCCAGGGCTTCCTCCCGGTCCTTGAACTGGTAACCGGTGCTGAACAGTTCGGGAAGAACCGCCAGGTCGCACCCGTCCGGGATGAAGTCCAAGGCGCTTTTGACGTTCTCTTCCACGTTTCCGAAAACGGGGTGGGTCTGGATGGCCGCGACGGTCAGTCTTTTCATGGGTGGTGGCCTTTCGGGTGTCGTGGGTCGGAGGCGCCCGTCAGTTCCAGCAGGCGCCTCAGGGTCTGGTTTCGGGAAAACCCGGTGACGATGCGCGTGCGGCCGGTTCGGCCGAGGCGCCGGCCCAGGCCGGGGTCGTCGAGCAGTCTCAGCACGGCCTCCGCCAGTCTGGCGGGTGCGTGGGGGGGGACCAAAATGCCGGTTTTTTCGTGGACGACGATTTCCGGCAGGCTGCTTGTCCGTGAGGCGATGACCGGCACTCCGCAGGCGGAGGCCTCGGCGGCGGCCAGGCCGAAACCTTCGGACAGGGAAGGCATCAACAGCATGCTCAGTCCCTGGTGGAAGGTCTCCACATCTTCCACGAAACCCATGAGTTCCACATCCGACGGCCGGGTCAGAAAACCGCGCCAGGCCAGGATCTCCCCACGGAGCGGGCCCTCGCCGGCCAGACGCAGGACGGGATGGTCCGGCCGGGCCGCCTTGTCGATCATCGTCCAGGCCCGCATGATGTCCCGGATTCCCTTGCGCTCGATCAACTGGCCCACGAAACCGACGACAGGGCCAACGGGCGGGGCCGCCGCGGGTTGAAACCGCTCGGTGTCGATGCCCTTGTAGAGCAGGTGGACCCGGTCAGTCCGGAGCCAGGGCGCACTGGCCAGCACGGTGCGGCGCGTGGCTGCGGAATTGACCAAAAGACCGGTGGCCAGGTCGTTGAAGTACCACCGGTAGTACATTTTGCTCTTGAGGGGGAAATCGCTTTCCCGGGAGGCGAGAATGGTCCGGACACCCGCCAGCCTGCCGGCGACGGAGGCGGCCTTGAGGTCCTTGGTCAGATTGGCCCAGATGGCGGTGGTCCCGGTGCGGCGGAAGTGGCGGACGAGTTTGGCCAGGGTCCAGGGGGCGGCGTCGAAACGGATGGGGATGGCAGCCACCGGGATGTCCGCCCGGCTGGCGCGGTGGTGGAGTTCGGACCCGGGTTGGGCCACGATATCGGCCTGGAAACCCCCTTCACGGAGGGCGGCGGCGGTTTCCAGTACCCACACTTCGGCCCCGCCCCAGGAGCGGATTGAGTTGACGAAACAAATCCGGTATAATGACATTCTGGTCTGCCCGCATTGAAGGAAAGGCGGTTTCCCGCCCAGCCACTATATCGGGGCGGCCGTGCCGACGCCACAGTCATTGGAGATATCATGTTCAAATCATTCAGTATTGTTGTCTTCGTCCTGCTGATGGTCCTGCCGGCATCGACACCCCTGTGGGCCACCGATATCCCGGTGGAACCCTACGTCGAGGTTTTCTTGGCCACGGCCGGTGCCCTGTCCCTGTTCAGCTCACCGGACGGTGGGGGGAATCCCTTTACCGAGGCCTTTGACCAGCAGGGACAATCGGTCGACGGGACGATCACCATTATCCTGTACGATGACCAGCTGCCCTGGGGAAACCCGGTTCCCTTTTATCCCCAGGAGGACATCTGGCTGGTGGACCTCAATGGCGACCTGGTGGCCTGCCAGGGCGGGACCATTCCTGACGGGGACACGGATGCCAACGGGATGACTTCCTGGACAAACCCACTCCAAGCCGGCGGCCATGTGGAGCCGGTGGCGGGCAACCAGCTGGCGATCATGGTCACAGGTTGGATTCTCGTCCAGGAATCGCTGTCGGATTTTCGGATCAACAGCGCTGATCTCAACAGTGACCGGATTGTCAATCTGATCGATGTTGTTCTTTTCACCTCTGTTTATTTCGGGTCCTATGAATACGCCTGCGATTTCCACTGGGACGGGGTTCTCAACCTGTCCGATATCGTTCAACTGGCTCGTTCCATGGGTGCGGAGTGTTTCTGAGAAAATCTCATCGCCTTCCGGACCGCATTGCCAAGAGCAGGGCCGTGGTTTAATTTGCCTCTGTCCATTCATTCCTTTTCGAGGTCACGATTCCCGCTGGAGGCCGCCGTTCCGGTGTCCGATCATTTGCCGCGCAAGAAAGTCCGCACCGATCCCCGCCTGCCCTGGCTGCCGGGGGTGCGGCGAATGCTGTCGCCCATGGCCGGGGTGACCGACCGTCCCTTCCGGGACATCTGCCGGCGGTTCGGCGCCGATATGGGCTTTTGCGAATTCGCCTCGGCCAGCGGGCTGGCCTACGGGGGCGAAGCCACCTGGAAACTGGTGGACACCGAGGGTGAAGAGGGGTTGGTGGGCATCCAGATCTTCGGTTCCGACCCCGAGCACATGGCCACGGCCGCGCGGCTGCTGTCCGGGCGCCGCATGGACGTGCTGGACATCAACTTCGGTTGTCCTGCCAAAAAGGTGGTCAAGAAATGCGGCGGCAGCGCCCTGTTGGCCGACCTGCCCCTGCTGGAGGAGATCGTCCGGCGCATCATTGCCGAGTCCGACATTCCGGTGACCGCCAAGATCCGGACGGGCTGGGACGAGGATTCGGTCAACTACCGGGAGGTCGGCCTGCTGCTGCAGGAATTGGGTGTGTCCTGGGTCACCATGCATGGCCGGACCCGCGCGCAGAAATATCGCGGCGGAGCCGATTGGGACAGCATCGCCGACCTGGTCGAGACGTTGGACATTCCGGTGGTCGGCAACGGGGACGTGGTGGACGGGGAATCCTACCGCCGCATGGTCAGGCATACGGGCTGCCACGCGGTCATGGTCGGCCGGGGCGCCATCGGCAACCCCTGGATCTTCGCCAGGATGAAGGCGGTGGATGAAGGCCGGCCAGAACCGGAGACAGCCTTTGCCGAAATGTGCGGAATCACCATCGAGCATATCCAGGGAGAGGTGGCCATGCGTGGGGAAAACCTGGGCTGCCTGGTGGTCCGCAAGCATATCGCCAAATGCTTCAAGGGTTATCCCGGCGCGGCGGGATTGCGAAAATTGCTCTATGCCACGCAGAAGATCGATGAAATGATCGCCATCCTGGAAGATGCGGCCCGCCGGGGGGATCCCCGGGTAATTCAGCCCTGATGAGGTTTATCGACATGAGCCGATTGGGAGAAAAACTTTTGTTCAAGGTATCCCTTCTTGCGGGCCTGTTGCTGTTCACCTTGATGATGGCGGGTTGTGCCAAGAAAGTGGTGCCTCCCGGCGCAGGCGAAATTTCTGTTCCGCATGGCGGGCATTTCCTCGATCATACCGTGGCCGAGGGGGAAACCCTCGCCCAGGTGGCCGACAACTACTACGGGGATCCGGAGATCTCCGGCCGTATCGCAAGCGACAACGGGATCGCCGATCCCGAACGGATCATCCCCGGTTCCCTGCTGCGGCTCCGGTTCAACAACGACGAGTGGGAGTCGGCCCGCAAGAGGTCCGCGGCCCTGGCGCCCTACAACAAGGGTGTCGATCTTCTGGCCAACGAACGCCTGGCCGAGGCGGAGAAGCAGTTCCGCCTGGCGCTGGACACCGCGCCCGACCTGGTGGCGGCGCAATACAACCTGGCGGTGGTCCTGCTCAAGCGAGGCAAGACCGAACAGGCACTTGTCCTGCTGGAGGAACTGACGACCCTGCGGCCCGTCGACACCGACTTCCTGTTCGCCCGGGGCAACGCCCTGTTCCAGGGCACCCGCTTCGAGGAAGCGGCCGAGCAGTTCCAGACAGCTCTGGACGTGGAGCCCCATCTGAAGCGGGCGGCCTTCGGTCTGGCCAGGAGCCTGCAGGAAGGACAGCATACCGACCGTGCCATCGCCGCCTGGAAACGTTACCTCGAACTTGACGGTACCTCGAGCTGGGCAGCCGCGGCACGTCGCAACCTGAAAATGCTGCAGGATGAAGGCGATTCCTGAGCCCCTGCTTTCCCTGCGGGGCTGGTCCCTGGTCAGGCGTGTTCCCGGTGGTGAAATCACCCTTCTGGACCGGATTGATTTCGATATCCGCTCCGGCCGGTGGCTGGCCGTGCTGGGGCTCAACGGCTCCGGGAAATCCTCCTTGCTGAAATACCTGGCCTCCGAGGAATCACCCCTGGCCGAGTTCGCGGCCATCATGTTCCAGGATCCCGACGAGCAGATCTTCGCCGCCAGTGTCGAACGCGAACTCACCTTGGGCCGGAGAGGTTTGGCTGGCCGGGAGATCCTGCGGGAATTCGACCTGGGGGACCTGGCGGAGATGGATCCCCGGCTGCTTTCCGCGGGCCAGAAGCAGCGGCTGGTCCTGGCCGTGGCCCTGGCCTCCCGACCTCGGGTGCTTCTCTGCGACGAGCCGACGGCCTTACAGGACCCCGGACAATCCCGGTGGGTCCTGGATCGTCTGGCACGGTGGAAGAAGGAAACGGGCGGAGCTCTGGTCACAGCAACCTGTGACCGCGCGGAGGCCGCCCGGGCCGATTGGCTGATCGTACTCGAGGATGGCCGGATTCTCAAACAGGGTCCTGCCGCGGAACTGATGGCCGCGCCTGAGGTGGAGGAACTACTGGGAATAGGGGAATCGGTTCCGCCTGGTCCGGTTCGCTCCCCGGACTCCGGTGTGACTCCCCTGCTGGAACTGGGCGGGCTGGACTGCCGGTTCACGGGTCCGGGTCATGGTTTCCACAACGTCGAACTCCGAGTGGGTCCGGGCGAAAAGATCGGCATCACCGGTCCGAATGGTTGCGGCAAGAGCACTCTGTTGGCTGCCTGCGCCGGAGCCCGCCGGCCCGATCACGGTTCGGTCAGGTTGAACGGAAGGTTGCTGTACGCCCGGAAACCCCGCCAGCTCGATCACGGGGCCGCCATGATCGCGCCCCAGTTTCCCGAGTACCTGTTCACCCGTTCGACCGTGGCGGAGGAGATCCGTCTGGATCCCGTCCTTGCTTCGCGGGACCCCGCGGAATTCCTGGTGAAGCTGGGACTTGGGCCGGATCTGACCTCGAGAAATCCCCATGATTTGAGCAGTGGTCAGCGGCGCCGTCTGGCCCTGGGAATGGTTCTTTTGTCCGACCGTCCCGTCCTGCTGCTGGACGAACCGACGGCCGCCCTGGACCGGGCCGGGCGGTCCCTGGTCCTGGAACTCATCGAGCAGGTCCCTGCCCGCACGGCCCTGATGATCGCTTCACACGACCGTTCGTTCCTGGAGGCGGCGGGCTGTCATATCCTGACTCTCGGTCCG
>CBDURF010000013.1:0-33378 GCA_965369705.1 uncultured bacterium | reverse complement strand
CCTGTTGGTCCTGTTGGTCCTGGTCTTTATGCTCCTGCTGTTCCTGTTCCTGCAGGCGCCTCAACGCCACCTCCAGGTTGTGCAGAGCGTCATCCTGACCCTCATCCACGGCCAGGGAACCACGCAGCTTCTCGGCGGCCTGCCGGGGATCTCCGGCAGCCAGGAGGGTCGTGCCCGCATTGTAGAGGGCCTCGGCTTTCAAATCCTTGTCATCGGTCAGGGCCAGAGTCCGTTCGAACTCGGCCAGGGCTTCTTCGTAACGTTCAAGCCTGAAAAGAGTTTCGCCCA
This sequence comes from uncultured bacterium, assembly GCA_965369705.1. Taxonomy (GTDB): domain Bacteria; phylum Krumholzibacteriota; class Krumholzibacteriia; order LZORAL124-64-63; family LZORAL124-64-63; genus JAGLCY01. Next base: position 33,090 of record CBDURF010000013.1, on the reverse strand, counting down.
CCGCAAGACTGACGACAGGATCTTCGGGATCCTGCACGAGGGCGGTTTCGAAATCACCCAGAGCCTCCTCGAATTGGCCCGCGAGATATTTTTCCCGCCCCCGGGCCAGGTCCCCGTTTCCGGGCACGAGAGGTCCGGCCACGGCCTGGTCGGCCACGACCAGCCCGATCACCAGGCCCGTCGCCACCAACGCCAAGACTCCCGGACGGCCCCCCGAGCGGGCGATCCCTGAGCCCCTGGGACGCAGAAGCATGCGCAGAACGAAGCTCAACAGGGCCAACGCAAGCGGCAGGATGAAGCGTTCCTGGTAGGCGGAAATTCTGCGATCCTCAAGATCCCGCCGACCTAACCGCTTCAACTCCGCGAAGAGCCTGTCGCCGGCCAGCCCGTCGACCCCGATCCGGAACGGACTGCCGCCTCCAATCGAGGCCAGTTTGCCCAGTGAAGCCATATCCAGGCGGGTCATCACCATCTTGCCTTCCTCGTCCTTCATGAAACCCGCCGTGCGTCCTCTCTTGTCCTGGGTGGGTATCAGTCCCCCGCGTTCCTCGCCCACTCCCACGGGAATGACCTTGATGCCGTCCTTTTGACAGGCTTCGGCCTCCTTCTCCCAGTCGCCTTCCAGATCCTCACCGTCGGTGACCAGGAGAATGGCCTGGAACGTCCCGCCCGGGGCGCCTTCCCGGCCCTTGGCCAGAAGTTCGCGACTTGTCTTCAGGGCCGCGGCTATGGCCGTACCCTGTTCGGACATCATGTCGGGACCGGCCATCTTGAGGAAGATCCCCGCGGTTCCGTAGTCGAGAGTCATGGGACACTGCACAAAGGCCGCGCCGGCGAAAAACACCAGTCCAATGCGGCTATCCTCCAGGCGGGCCAGGAAACTACCCAGTTCCGTCTTGGCCCGTTCCATCCGGTTGGGAACGACATCCTCCGCCAGCATGGAATTGGAGATGTCCAGAGCCACGACGATATCCGAGCCCTGCTGCGTCACCGTCACTTCGCTGGCGCCCCACTGGGGCCTGGCCAAGGCCAACAGAAGCCAGAATAGCCCAGCGAACCACAGGAAACGACGCCAGGAACGCAAACGGAGATTGGCGCCCTCGACATGGCGTCCGGCATGTTCTCCCAGGAGGATGCGCATTCTTCCGGTCGCCTTGCGGTCGGTGGACCGCAGCAACAACCACAGAACCGGCAGCAGCGGAACGAACCAGAGCCAAATTTCCTCGGCAAATCTCACATCATTCCTTTGCGGTGCGCTCCCACGCGAAGGCCACGGTGGCGGCCCGGGTTCACGGCACCCGCCTGAGCCAGGTGGCCGACAGGATCCCTTCCAAAAGAAAGAGGACCAGGGCAGGCAGGGCGAACCAGGCCATCCTTTCCCTGTACCAGGTGCTGACCGTCGTTTCGTAGCGCGCCGTTTCGAGCCCGTCGATGGTCCGGAAGATTTCTTGCAACGCCTCCGGATCGGTGGCCTGGAACATGGCGCCGCCGGTCAGGTCGGCGATCCTTTTCAACAACTCCAGGTCGATTTTGGTTTCCACCTGGCGGGTGCGGCGACCGAAGATAGGATCGTCCACCGGGTAGGGCACCATCCCTTCCCGGCCGATGGCGACCGTATAGACCCGGACCTCCAGCGACTGGGCCAGCTTGGCGGCTGTTTCGGGTTCGAGCGTTAGAACGTTGTTCACGCCGTCGGTCAGCAAAATCACCGTTTTGCTCGGCGAGGTGGAATGGTTCAAACGGGCCACCGCGGTGGCCAGGCCGAGTCCGATGGCCGTCCCGTCGTCGATCAGGCCCACCTGGATCTCGTCCAGGAAACCCTTCAGGACAGGATGGTCCAGGGTCAGCGGACACTGGGTAAAGGCACGGGCCGCGAACACGACCAGACCGATGCGGTCGTTGGAACGGCCGTCGATGAAGCCGCGGATAACTTCCTTGGCGGATTCCAGACGGTCAAGGGGATGGAAATCCAGGGATCTCATGCTGCCGCTGATATCCAGGGACAAAATTATGTCGATCCCCTCACCCTCGACCTGTTCGCTGCGATGAGCAACGCGGGGACCAGCCGCGGCGATGATCAACAGGACCAGCCCCAACCCCGACAGCACGGGCAGCAGACCAGCCAAGCGGGCCCTCGGTCCGGTACCTTCATCGCCCAGCAACGCCAAACGAGGATGCCTCAAGGCGGCCGGATCCCCACCCCGCTTGAGGCGGGCCCACAACACGGCTCCCGCCAGGGGCGCCAGCAACAACAGCAGGGGTCTGGCGAATTCCATCATGCCTCCCGTCCCGACGACACGGCGCCCGAATTCCGCAACCGGCTGGGGCCCGAAGACAACTCACGTTTCAGGTCGGCCCAGGCCGTCTCCCCTTCGCGCCGCAGGTCGGCCGGAACATCGGAATACCTGGGCAGGATGCGCACCATGCCCATCTGGTCGTACAACAGGATCGCCTGGTCCCGACACCAACCGGCGCCGGAAACCTCGGGGTTGTAGCGGTGGTGGTCCACTGCGTCGATCATCCGGGCAAAGATCCCGGGCTGGGTGGATCGATGGCCCAAAGCAGCGCAGGCAATGATGATTTCCCGTCCGGTCATTTCCTGGGCGGCGATCCGATAGCGGCCGGTCACGAAGCGGCGGGCGATACCCGCCAACCCGTCCAGGAAGACCCGGCTGTCACCCCGGTTCAAGGAACCTTCCTGCAGGAGATCCCGCAGCTCGATCGCGGCGGTCAGCCAGGCCGGCGAAGGCAGTTCCCGGTCCGCCGGACCCTCTCGACCGCGGCCGCGGTCCCAGAGAAGCCGGGCCAGGAACAGGATCAGGAAAAAGAGAACGACCAGGCCCAGGACCACCAGGGGAGACCACCCGACCGGCCGGGGTGCCCTGATGCCCGCCGTCTCATCGGATCCCGCGACCCGACCCACCACCTGAATGACCGGGGACATGAAGGAACCGGCCTGAAGTCGGAAAGGATTGGTCCGGTACACCCGGAATGACCGGGCGACCCGGACTCGATCCCCCACGGCCGGCAGGGCGCTCATATCGGGCCGGGGATCGGCCCTCCGACCAAGAACCCTGTCCAGGAGGCCCGGTTTACCCTCCGGCGCCGGCACCAGCCAATCCCCACCCTCGACCAAACGGCCTTCCTGGAGCCCTTCGGGTTGTCCGGAATAATCAAGAACGAGATAAAACACATCCCCGAACAGAATGGTGTCCTGCACGGTGTGAAATGCGGTCGGCGCCGGATCCGTGGCTGAAAACTCCAGGATCGCCAGCGCCGTATCGATGACCACCGGGACCGGCGTCATGCCGGCCGGAGATTCCCCGGCCACGGTTCCCGGTGGCAGATGATCCATCTGGCCCAGACCGGAAACCGCCCCGCCCCACCAGACCAGCCAACCGATCGCCAAAGCCAGGATCGGTGGTGCAATCCGAGAGGTGGCGCGCCGCCGGATCAACGTCCCGCCCTCCTTGCCCGACGGCCTCCCCTGGCCAGGAAGAACTTGCGCAGGGGTTCGACATAGGAAAGGGTGACGTCGACATCGACCAGGTCCACGCCCCGTGAAGCCAGCAGTTTCTCCATGGCACGATCGTGGGATCCGGCGCGGGCGGACAGCCGGCGGGCGATCGTCCTGGCGGATGTGTCGATCAGGACCGTCTGCCCTGTTTCGGCATCGACCCAACGCACCAGACCCACCCTCGGCAGGGAGGTTTCCCTGGGATCACGGATCCGTACGGCCACCACATCATGGCGCCGGCCGAGGATGGACAGGTTGGTGGAGAAATCACCGGTCCAGAAATCCGACACCAGAAACACGGTTGCCTTGCGCTTGAGAACCGACCCCAGCAGGCGCAGAGGCTCGTTGAGATCGGTGCCGTGGCCCTCGGGTTCATAGGTCAACAACTCGCGAATACAGCGCAACACGTGGCTTTTGCCCTTGGCCGGCGGAATGAATTTCTCCACCCGATCGCTGAACAACAGCAGGCCGACCTTGTCCTTGTTGGCGATGGCGGAGAAGGCCAGAACACCGCACAGTTCCGCCGCCACTTCCACCTTCGTCCGCTCCCCCGAACCGAACCAACCGCTGCGGCTCATGTCCACAACCAGCATGACGGTCAGTTCGCGCTCCTCCTCGAAAAGCTTGACGAAAGGCTGCCCCGTCCGCGCGGTGACGTTCCAGTCGATGGTCCGCACATCGTCGCCCGGCACATACTCACGCACCTCACGGAATTCCATGCCCGTGCCCTTGAATACCGAGTGGTATTCCCCGGAAAAGACCTCTTCCACCAGGCGGCGGGTCCTGATCTCGATCCGCCTGACGGAGGCCAGGATCTCAGGGGGAATCGATGTGTTTCTTCGCTGCTTCATGACGGGATTAGGGCACCTCGATGTTGTCCAGCAGCGAACTGACGATGTCGTCGCTGGCCAGATTTTCGGCTTCGGCTTCGTATGTCACCAGGATCCGGTGCCGCAGGGCGTCGTGGCCCACGGCCTTGACGTCCTCGGGAATAACGAAGGCACGACCCCGCAGCAGGGCGCGGGCACGCGCCAATTGGGTCAGGGCGAGGGTGGCCCGGGGCGAGGCGCCCCAGGCGATCAAGGGGCCCAGGTCAAGACCGGCGGCTTCGGGATCCCGGGAGGCGAACACGATTTCCAGGATGTAATCCTTGATTTTTTCATCGACGAAAACCGTGTTGACGGCCTGACGGATCTCCCGGACGGCCTCGGGATCCAGCACCTTGTCGACGTCGGGAATCGGCCGCCCCGCCATCCGGTCCAGGATCTCCCGTTCTTCCTCCCGTGAAGGATAGCCGATGCGCAATTTCATCAGGAACCTGTCGACCTGGGCTTCGGGCAGAGGGTAGGTCCCTTCCTGTTCGATGGGATTCTGGGTGGCCAACACCAGGAAGGGGTCCGCCATGGGAAATGTTTCGCCCCCGATGGTCACCTGACGCTCCTGCATGGCTTCCAGCAGGGCGCTCTGGACCTTGGCCGGGGCGCGGTTGATCTCGTCGGCCAGGATGATGTTCGAGAACACCGGGCCTTTCTTGACGGTGAACTCACCCGTTTCGCGGTTGTAGATCGTCGTGCCGGTGATATCGGCCGGCAGCAGATCGGGAGTGAACTGGATGCGCTTGAAGCCCGTATCCACCGTCCGCGCCAACGTACTGACGGCCAGAGTTTTGGCCAGACCCGGCACGCCCTCCAGAAGGATATGGCCGCCGGTGATCAGGCCCAGCATGAGGCCCTCCATCATATCCCGCTGACCGACGATCACCTTGCCCACCTCGGATAGCGCCCCGCCCAGACGGACGGACAATTCCTCGGCGTAGATCTTGTCGAGAGACTGGTATTCGGACATGACATCCTTTCTGGCCCGCAGGCGAAAAAACTCCGGAAAGAAATATGTTCATACGCGGCCCTGCCCGGCAAGTTCCCCCCGGACCGCTCCTGCCGCAGAGAGAAAGTAGCCAACCCGTTTTTTCTTGCCAACACCTATAAAAAGTCTTTCAATGTTGTCCACGAACATCCGGGACCATCATCCCGGCGCAAACACACGACAAACGCGGGGAAATCTGCTCGATGTCCGTTTTGGGTCGATTTTCCCGGCCAGGGAGGCCGCCTTGCGGATCAGCAAACGCAAGATCGAATACCTTTCCGACAAGATTCTCAAGATGCTCCAGGAGCATCCCAGGATCCATCTGGATCCCAATACCGATCTGGTGACCCGCGCCATCGATGACGCGATTTTCGAGAACATGAAGCAGGAAGAGGAAATCGACGAACAGGTAGAAGCCCTGGTCAGCCAGAACCGCAACGAGATCCGGGCCATGGAAATGGATGTCGGTGCCCTGCGTAACAAGATCAAGCGGGAACTGGCGCGGAAAAAAGGGTTCATCCTGTGACCGGCGGTCTTTCCTGCGCCGGCCCGGGCAAGTTGGAGGATATCCGTGAGACTTTCTGAAGAACGCGTCGCGGTCCTGGCCAGGGTGGTCTGCGACAATCTGCTTGACGAGGAGCTTGCCGATCTGGAGATCTCCGAGAACGACTTCGTTTTCCAGGTGGAAAGCCTGATTCTCAGGGATCTGAAGATCGAGGATGAAATCGATGAGGAAGCCACCGCCTTCCTGCTCAAGAACAAGCCCAAATTGAAAGAAGGATCCACCGAATGGGAGGTTGAACTGGAGCGCAAGAAGGAAGAATTCTCGATTGCCCGCGGTTATGTTTCCTTCTGATATGTTCCCTACCGACACCGGACATTGCCCACGGCCTCGATCACCCCGCGGCCTCCTGCCCTCACCACCGCCCATTCCGGCATGAAAGTCCTGGTCCTGACCCCCTACCTGCCGCACCGGCGAATCGGCCACGGCGGCGGCACCGCCGTCCGGGACCTGGTGACCTGGCTCGCCAAGCGGCACGACGTCCTGGTGACCTCGTTGGTCCGGCCCGGTGAAGAAAACCTCATCAGGGAGGTCGAAGAACTGGGCGTTGCGGTGGCGCCGGTGGCGTTCCTGGACAGCCGGGCCGCCGGCCGGGCCCGGCTGGCGCTGTTGTCCGGCCGCGCCCTGGCCTGGGGCCGGTCCCTCCGCTCGGGCTATCCCTTGTATGTGGAAAAATACTGGTCGCGGGACCTGTCCCGGCAGGTCTTGTCCATAGCCGAAAAGTTCGCTCCCGATGCCGTACAGATCGAGTATCTCCAGTTGGCCCTTCTGGGCCGGGACCTAAGAGGATGGAGGGACAGCCGGTCTTCACCCACCCCCCGCCTCGTCCTCAACAGCCATGAACTCGGCTCGCTTCCCCGCGAACGACGAGCCGCACGCACGGCCAATCCGCTGGCCGCATATGGGGCGCGCCGGGAGGCTCGCGCCTGGCGAAGCCTGCAGATCGAAGCCACCGGCTGGGTCGACCGGACCCTTTGCGTCACCCCCGAGGATCACGTCCTGTACCGGGACATGGGCGGGAAGAACCTGGTCACGGTGCCTCTGGGCATGGATCTCGAACGGATCCACTCCGACTGGTCACCCGGCTCCGGTCAGCGGTTTCTTTTCGTCGGATCCTTCAACCACCGGCCCAACAGGCTGGCGGCCGAGTTTCTGGTGGACACCATCTGGCCGGTCGTGGCCCAAGACCTGCCGGACAGCAGGTTGATCCTCGCCGGCCGGGGTTCGCGGACCTTCCTGCGCCAGCGGGGCGGGGAGACCAAATGGGAGAATCTGGGGGTCAACGCCCTGGGCTTCGTGGATGATCTCACGGGCTTGTTCCGGGAATGCCATCTATTCTTGGCGCCCCTGCCGGAGGGCGGCGGCATCAAGATCAAGATCCTTGAGGCCATGGCCCGCGGCATCCCCGTGGTGACGACTCCGGTCGGCGCCGAAGGAATCACCGGCCCGGAGGATGACGCCATCATCATCGCTCCTTGTGACCACCGATTCGCCACCGCTGTCCTGACGGCGGCACACGACCCCAAAGCCGGCCGGAACCGGGCCCGGCGCGCCAGAAGACTCATGGAGGACAGATTCAGCTGGGCGGCCATTATCGATAAACTGACCGCCGTCTACGCTGGAGAGTGAGGGGTTCCAGCCGCCGCCTCGGTAAGCAGGGTGACCTGCGCCAAACGCTCAACGGTCTCCAACAGGCTGAAAGCCGCCCGCAGGTCGGTTCCCACCGTCACCACCCCGTGATTGCCCAGCAGAACCGCGTCGTGAGAAGCGATGTGAGGAATGATGGACGCCGCCAGGGCGTCCGATCCGGGCAGGGCGCGGGCAGCCAGGGGTACGCGCGGAAGCAGGGTCGCGGTTTCGGTCAGGAGGCTTCCGTCAAGGTCCCGGCCGGCGGCCGCGAAAGCCGTGGCCCAGGGGGGGTGGGCGTGGCAGATGGCCCGGACATCCGGACGCTGGGCGTAGATCTGCCTGTGCAGCGGCCATTCGCTGGTCGCCGTGCCCCGGGGAGAACGACCCCGGGCATCGATTTCCAGCAGGTCCTGGACCCGCAGACTACCCTTGTTGGCGCCCGCGGGAGAGACCAGAAAAGAATGGCCGCCGAGACGAACCGAGAGGTTCCCTTCGGCGGCCACGAGAAGGCCTTTTTCGTACATCAAGCGGCCGGTCTCGACCATCTCCCTGCGCAGGACGACCAGGTTGGGCCGGGATCCTGACACGCTGGCTGCTACTTGCTGAAAGTGTAGATGTGCGACATCACGCCTTCGAAGAATTCGAGATTCCGAATCTCCTTGGCGGCCAGTTCCCGCATCTGTACCTCATCCAGCCCGAGGTCCTCTGTTTCGTTCCGTACCACCCACGCCTGGTAGGCCTCCTCCTCCAGCCGGACGAGCATCTCGGTGGGGAAGCCCAGCGAGCTGCTGAACAGGATCCTGCCGTCGGGCATGAAAAAGGGATCCATATCATCGGAACGCGTAAAATAATAGATCTGGGGTTCCAGCAGACCGTCGGCGGGAATGGTCCAGATACTCCGATCATGCAGGGTGGTCGTCGGCGCCCGGCGGGTAGACACGAAATAGATCGTTTCGCCGTCGTTGGAATAGACGGGACCGTAGTTGAACACGCCGCCGATGGGATCGCCCTCCGCCAGGCGGGTGAAGGTCAGGCGCTCGAAATTCTTGTCCAGTTCCATTTCCCCTTCTGCGAGGCCGGTGGTGTCGAAATCAATGGTGAAGATTTCCGTCCCCGACCCGACCCCCGCGCCACCCACGTCCATGCTGCCGGAAAAAATGATCTTGGTCCCGTTGGGCGACCATTTGGGCGTCTCGATGCGCGAGTACTCGTTGGTGAGGGGGAAAGTAAAGGCGTCGTACCCGTCATTGGCGGCCGCGGTGGACATGTCCAGGACATGCAGCTCCACGCCGGTGCAGGTCTCGAAGGAATCGGCGCGGAAGCAGCCGGACCGGGTGAAGGCCAGCCACCGCTTGTCCGGCGACAGGGTACCCTCCATGTGCTGCCATCCGAAAGGCGAAGGGTCCATGTCGGTGGGTTCCATGAACAGAACCTCCAACGGGCAGGAGGCGGGATTCGAGATCTCCGCACGGAACAGACGGCTGCCCACGCGTTCGGTGTCCAACCAGAAGATGACGGTCGTATCGCTCTCCCAGATGGGGTTGCCCTTGTCCTTGTCTTTCATGAAGCTGAAGTAGAAGGTGCTGCCGGCGATGGGAATGCTTATATCCCGCAGAACCAGTAGCACCCCACCTTGTTCTTCAAGGTCCAGCTTCGGTTCCACACCCACTTGCAGAGGAATCGTGATCATCTGCCGGTTCAACGCGAAGGGGTCGTCGCCCGGATCTTTGACCGTGGGAATGGCCCACCAGTCCGCCGAGAACAGGATGAGGTTCCCGTCCGGAGAAAGCTGGGGATTCAGATAAAAATATCCGTCGCTGGAAGTATCCGTGGTCACCATGACCAGGTCCCCGGTGGAATGATTCCCGGAAATATCCAGGGTCTCGGCGGGGTCCTCCTTGCTGGTGCATCCGATGGTGACGAAAGCGATCAACAGGACGACATAAGGCAGCAACAGGAAGCGGTTGCGCAGCCACTTCATATTCAATGGAACCTCCAGCGCGGGGAATTCGGGAAGACAGGCTTCGGCTCCGCCTCGCGGACCCGATTCCAAAACCTGCCGTGACATGGAAAAATAAGGTAAGAACCCCCTTCAAATCAACCGGCAGTTCAAGATCAGCCGTCCAGGTTGAAGGAGGTGGTCACCCGCAGCCAGGACCAGATGGGGTATTTGCCCACCCTGGCCGCCTCGAATCGGCCTTTTCGCAGACTGGCTTCGGCTGCCTTCGTCAGGGATTCGACCGGACTTTCCACCACGGCCAGTTGCCTGACCTCCCCCGCCGGACTGAGAAGGACATCGAGGACCACATCGCCCTCAACACCTTTGTTCAACGCCGCTTGAGGAAACTCTGGTGGAGGTCCACCCAGGTATCGTGGAGAATAATTGTTCAACTTCTGGTATTGCCACAGGATAGCGAAGCTGCGTCCCCCCGTGCATTTGAGCATGCCGGAGGCCACAAGTTCGGCGGCCCGCGCCTGGTTTCCCCGGGCGCGCGCCACATCCGCCAGCAGATAATCCACGGCCGCATCGTCCAGGCGGGTTTCGGCCGCTTCCAGGAGCAGGTCTTCCGCCCGCCGAAGAAGGCGTGTCCTGTTGCGGTCCCAGTCCCCCACATCGGCGGCCGGTCCCTCCACGGGCAGCAGATCAGGATCACCCTGGCCGGCCATCAGGTAGAGTTGCCCGAGAGTCAGCAGCATCAGGGAATGGCGATGTCCCTCTTCGAGGCCGAGTTCCATTTCGATCATTCCGTCCGAACCCGAACCATCACGGTAGTATTCCGAACAGATCCCCAGATAACGCTCCACGACCTGGGGGACGTCCACGTCCTCTCGGCATCCCGCCAAGCGGTGGGCCCTCCATTTTCCCTCAGGCATGGGCGTTTCCCGGAGATCCTCCTGCCTCGACGGAATCTTGGTGACTTCAGCCCTTTCCACACCAGGCAGGGAAGGAGCGCAGCCCGACAGGGCCAAAACCAGGAACAACAGGTGACTCAAGACCGCCAGACCGGCGGACCGGCGGCGGGACAAGGAACATGGCCGGACCATTCTCATTCGGATTCCTTTTTCTCAAGGGATGGATCCAGACGCAACACTTCCTCCCATTCCCCGGCAGCCTCTTCCCGGCGACCGAGCTTCAGCAGGAGGACCACCCGATTGTTCCGGTAGACGACATTTTCACCAGCGAGGCTTATGGCCCTTTCCACGGCTTCCAGCCCCTCGTCGTAATTTCCTGATTCGAGAAGATTGAGGGAGACCCTGCCCCAGAATCCATGGTCCGTCAACAATCCATCATCAAGGCCGCCGGGAAGAGCCGCCGGATCGGTCAGGGCCCGCAGGCAGACCAGGGAGCGGGCCGATTCGCCCAGGCGCCCCTCGGTTTCCACCGCCAGATTCATTTCCTCGGCGGACAGACCGGTCAAGGCGTGGGTATCCAGAAAATCGAGCAGATCCCGATCGCGCCCGGCGCCCGCCATGGCCTGGGCGAGACTCCGCCGGGCCCAGGCCGTCGGTTCCCGGACCATGATCCGTCCGAGGGGTTCGATCGCGGCTTCGAACTCCCCGGCCTCCAACAGAACCCCGGCCAACGCTCGGTCGGCTTCCGGACAGTCCGCACACAGGGATCGTGCCACCTCGAGTTGGGTGCGGGATTTCTGAACATCGCCGAATAGGGCCAGGACCTGGCCGTATTCCAGTCGCGCTTCGTAATCGCCGGGCGCCAGTTCCACGGCGAGACTGAATTCCGTCAATGCCCGTCCCTTCCTCCCGATGGCCAACAGGGCAGCGGCGAAATTGCGATGGCCCACATGATCATTGGGATTGCGGCGTATCACGGCTTCCAGATGCGGCAGGGCTTCGGCCGGTTTCCCGTCACGCAACTGGGCCAGGCCCAGACGGCCCTGGATCTGCCATCCGTAGAGGGGATCGGCACCCATTTGCTTGAAGAGCCTCTGGGCTTTCCGCACCGCCGCGGCGGACTGGCCCGACTCCAGGAGGCTGTCGATCTCGGCCAGCCCCGTCCGCGCCCTGTCCGCTGATTCGGAACGGGTGGACGCGGCGGAGACTTCCGGGGACACGGACCCCAGCGCCCACGCCAGGCATAACCAGGCCAGCGTCCGCGTAATGAGACTCAGGTTGGACATGTCACCCTCTCCCCCGCCGAGGAAGGAAAATTTGACCACTCTGCCGGTATATGATAAGCTATTGGGTACATCTTCAGACAAGAAACTCCAGCGCCAGAACTTGGGGAGATACCCCTTGGCCGCACTCACCGGGATCCCAGGTCCTTCCCTTCCAGCCCGTTACGCCATCAGGACTGTAGTCGTTCTGGTTTCTCTGGTTGCTCTGGTTTCCCTGCCCGATCTATGCCGACCCCAGCGGACGGAGGCCCTGGTCCGGCTCGATTTCGAGCAGAAATACTTTCAGCATTCCCTGCGTCAGGTGTGGGATTTCAGTATCATCCGGCCGGACTCCGTTTACCACATCTATTACCACACCATCCTCGAATCCACTCCCCATGCCACCCGGGCCGATACGATCTGGCACGCCACCAGTCCGGACCTGAAGCACTGGGATATCGAAGGACCGATCCTGACCGCCGGGCCGGATTCCTGGGACAGCGGGGCGATTTGGGCGCCGGACGTCTTCCGCGACGAGACTAACAACCGCTGGGTCATCGCCTACACCGGCTGCGACAGCCAGATGAACCAGCGCATCTGCATGGCCTATTCCGAAGATCTCTTCACCTGGAACAAATCCTCGACCAACCCCACCGTCGTTCCCGACACAAACCAGTACGTCTGGGACCCCAGCCACTCATGGAGCAATTTCCGGGATCCCTTCGTCTATCGGCAGGACAACCAGTGGCACATGCTGGTCACGGCCCAGCAATGGCTGGGTGTGAACACGGGCGTCCTGTACCACGGCACCTCGATCGATTTGGAAAACTGGCTGGATGTAGGAATTCTCTTCGCTCATGACGGGACGGACAGGTGGCGTGTTCTGGAGAGTGCGCAATACCATGTCATCGGGGACTACCATCATCTGCTCTTCGGGGAGTACGACACTCCCGGCATCACGTTGCTGTCCGCCCAACAGCCCGGGGATTGGACCATGGCGAATCGGGTCCTGCTGGATTACGGCTATGCGCCCGAGATCGATGAATTCGATCCTGAGGCCCGCATCTTTTCGCGGCTCGCTCCCTACCTGCAGCCCAATGGCATCGATCTGGCCTATGTGGTGCGGTTGGACACCCTGCTGACCGATCCGGACGGCGCCAACCCCCTGGTCCACAAACCCCACCCCCTGGATGACGACTGGCCCGTCCACACCGGAACCGCCAACTTGGGCAATCCTATTTTCGGGGACAATCCCCTCTGGCGCGGGGAGCCCTCCGTGGGGATGGTGGGCAATGGATATTACGGCAGCAAGGAATACTACCAGGGGCCTCTGTCCGGCCGGGGCGGACCCGGGACCCAGTTGGGCGACGGCGTGACCGGGATCCTGGAAAGCCATCCCTTCATCGTGACCGGCCAGCGAATGTTTCTGCTCGTGGGCGGCGGCGACTACCCGACCACCTGCTACGTCGCCTTGGTGAACGCCTCCGACTCCACCATCATCTTCTCGGAAACGGGCCAGGACAGCGACCCCATGACCCCGCGGGAATGGAACCTGGTGCCCTACCAGGGTCTGGAGTGCATCATCCGCATCGTCGACGAGGAGACCGGACCCTTCGGGCATATCAACGTGGATGAGATCGTGGAAATCTATGATGTCGAAGCTCCGGGCCTTCCCACCAGCGTGGTGGCCGCCTACCGGGCGGATGGGGTCGACCTGGACTGGGACGACGCCCCGGAGACCGATTTCAAGCTCCACCGGATCTATCGTTCAAGTGATCCGGACTTCGTACCAGGGCCAGGCAACCTGCTGCAGGAGACTTTCGTTTCGGCCGGGACCGACCCCACGATCCATCCCTGGGATTTCGTCTACAAGATCACCACCGTGGACATGGTGGGGAATGAAAGCCCGCCGCGATCTCCCTCGGAAATTTCAGGAATTCCATTCCCCGGATCGCCGGCCGGCAACGTCCTGGCTGAAGCCGTGCCCAATCCCTTCAATCCCTCGACCCGGCTGGACTTCGAGATCGCCAAGTCGGGACCGGTCCGCCTGCGGATCTACGATCCGGCCGGCCGGTTGGTAGTGACTCTGGTGAACGAGACCCTGTCCGCGGGCCGCCATCACGCGGTCTGGGACGGCCGGGACTCCGCGGGCCGTATGGCGGCGGCGGGAATCTACCTGTACCGGCTTGAGACCGGGGATTTTTCCACCACCCGCAGAATGACCCTGATCAAGTAGCGGATTCCTTGTATCCCCGGCGACCCACCAACTGCCGGCTCCAACTCGATTTTTCCGAATACGGGATGTGGGAATGGCCAATATCTTGTGCTATATTTCTCAGGCAGTGTACGTATTGGGTGGCCCCGGATGCCGGGTTCACCCTGGGATAACCGTGCGAACGAGACTCCGGGACCCATGAGAACAGGACCAGGAAATGACCAGCGACCAGAACGAAAACCCGACCCCTCCCGATTCAGAAACCCAGGACCGCGAACCCGACGGCCAAGAATCCATCGTGAGCGGGGAATCCGACGAACCCAACGGGAATGCGAATGAATTTGCGGAGATGCTCGCGGCCTCTGAACACGCCGCACCCTCGGAAGCCAAGCCCGGCGACAAGCTGACCGGAAAGATCATCCAGATCGACGGGCCAGACGCCTTCGTCGATTGCGGGCTGCGGAACGAATTGCCCATGTCCGTTCAGGAGCTCAAGGACGCCGACGGCGAGATGAAATTCCAGGTCGGGGATGAGATCACCGCCTACGTTCAGAAAACGCCGGACGGCCTCAAGCTCACCCTGGCGATCAATCTCAGGGAAGCCGGACACGAGGCCCTCACCGCGGCCTTTGCGGCGGGCACGCCCATCAAGGGCAAGGTCGGCAGCACCAACAAGGGCGGTTTTTCCGTCGATCTGGACGGAACGCGGGCCTTCTGTCCCTTCAGCCAGATCGATGTGCGGCGTGCGGACAATCCTGATATCTTTGTCGGTCAGACGTACCAATTCAAGATCCTGGAACTGTCCGAGGACGGACGCAACATCGTCGTGTCCCGCCGGGCCCTCCTGCAGGCCGACCGGGAATCCCAGGCCAACACCACCCGGGAATCCTTGGCCCTGGGGGACAACCTGGAAGGCATCGTCACCCGCTTGGTCCCCTTCGGCGCCTTCGTGGATATTGGCGGCATCGAAGGACTGGTCCATATTTCGCAGATTTCCCATCAGCGGGTGGGCGACCCCTCTGATGTTCTCAAGGAAGGCCAGACCATCAAGGTCAAGGTCCTGGAAATCCAGAACCTGGGCATGGGGCGTTCCGAACGCATCAGCCTATCCATCAAGGCGCTGGCCACCGACCCCTGGCCCGAAACAGCCGGTTCGATGGTACCCGGTCAGGATGTGACCGGCCGTGTGACCAGGCTGGTGGATTTCGGTGTCTTCGTGGAACTCCAGCCCGGCGTGGAAGGCCTGATCCATATCTCCGAACTGGCCAACCGGCGGGTCATCCACCCCCGGGAAGTCCTGAACGAGGACGAAGAGATCAATGTCCGCATCCTTGACGTGGATCTCGACCGGCGTCGGATATCCCTTTCGCGCAAACAGGCCGCGGATTACGAGGAGGATTGACCCCCTTTCCCCTGCTTGGCGGGGAGATTCGGCCTTGAAGATTCAGCCGCGAAGTTTGCGTACGACCTCGATGATCTTGGCCGCGGCGAAATCCACTTCCTCGGCCGTGTTGAAGCGGCCGAGACCGATCCGCAGGCTCGCCATGGCCAGTTCCTCCGGCACGCCGATGGCCTCCAGGACGACCGAGGGGCGGGTTTCGCCGCTGGCACAGGCCGAGCTGGAGGAAACCGCCAGAACCGTCAGCCCCCCCAGCAGACGGTGGGCCCGGACTCCTTCGAAGCTCACGTTGAGATTGCCCGGCAAACGCTCCTCGTATGAACCGTTCATATACACCCCGTCCAAGGCCCCAGCCAGGGCTCTCCACAGCTGATCGCGCAACCCGCGCAGACGCTCGGCCTCGCCCGTCATCTCCTCTTCCCCCAGACGGCAGGCCTCTCCGAAAGCCGCGATGCCGGGCACATTGAGCGTGCCGGGGCGGAGGCCCCGTTCCTGCCCCCCGCCGAACTGGAGCGGAGCCAGGGTCACCCGCGGGTCGCGCCGGCGCACGTATAGGGCCCCCACCCCCTTGGGTCCATAGATCTTGTGGGAGGAAAGGGACATCAGGTCGACCCCGTCCCGTTCGACATCCAGGGGAATCCTGCCGGCGGCCTGGGCCGCGTCGGTGTGGAACAACACGCCCCGTTCCTTGCAGATCCGGCCGATCTCAGCCACGGGCTGGAGGGTTCCGATCTCGTTCTGGGCGGCCATCACCGAAACCAGGATGGTGTCTGGCTGAAGGGCTGCCGCAATGTCGGCCGCCGCCACCAGGCCGTCGGTATCCGCGCGGACGGTGGAAACACGGACGCCACGCCGCGCGAGCTCGGCCAGGGGCCCGCGCACCGCCTCGTGTTCAAGGTTCGAGGTGACCACATGGCCGCCGCCCGATCCGTAGACTTGGACAACGCCCAGCAGAGCCAGGTTGTCCGCCTCGGTCGCTCCGGAGGTGAAGACGATCTCCCTCGCCGTACCCCCTATCAGGTGCGCCACCTTTTCCCGGGCCTCCTCCACCAGTCGGGCCGCGGCCCAGCCGAAGGCGTGCCCGGCGCTGGCCGGATTGCCGAAATGATCCCTCTGAACACGCTCGAGCAGGGCGAGGACCCGTGGATCGAGGGGCGTGGTGGCGTGATGATCGAGATAGACGGGTGTACGCAGGGCCATGGATCTCTCCCGGAAAAACCTGGAAATCCCCGTGAATCACCGACTGAGTTCCAGCATCCTGCTGATGGGTGCCAACGCCGCCTCCGCCAGGGCTGGATCCACGGTGATTTCCGGCGTGCGGTCCCGCATGCAGAGGTAGAGCTTTTCCAGGGTATTCTTTCGCATGTAGGGGCACTCGTTGCAGTTGCAGGTCTCGTCGTTGCCAGGGGCCGGAATGAATTCCTTGTCGGGATTCTCCTTCTGCATCTGGTGGATGATGCCCGGCTCGGTCACCACGATGATCCGGGTGGCGTCCGTCTGGCGGGCGAAGGCCAGAATGCTCGACGTGCTCC
The DNA here is from genome assembly GCA_965369705.1 of uncultured bacterium. Taxonomy (GTDB): domain Bacteria; phylum Krumholzibacteriota; class Krumholzibacteriia; order LZORAL124-64-63; family LZORAL124-64-63; genus JAGLCY01. The sequence continues at coordinate 16,258 of CBDURF010000013.1, read as the reverse complement.
CGATGTGGTCGGCGTGCTGCAGGACCGCTTCGGGACATTCGGGATGGGCGGTCACGCGGGCATCGGGATGCGCGATCTTCAATTCGACCAGTTTCTTCTCGTTGAACATTTCGTGGACTTCACAGGAGCCCGGCCAGAGTTCCATCTGACGGCCCAGGCTGCGCGACACCCAGTCCCCCAGATACTTGTCCGGCGCGAAGACCAGCGGCTGGTCGGCGGGAAACGAGGCCACGATCTTCACGGCGTTGCTGCTGGTGCAGATGACGTCGCTCATGGCCTTGGTGGCGGCCGAACAGTTGATGTAGCTGATCACCTTGTGATCGGGATAGTCCGCCAGGAAGGCTGCGAATTCGTCGGGCGGGCAGCCGTCCGCCAAGCTGCAGCCGGCCTCCAGATCCGGCAACAGAACCTGCTTGCCCGGATTGAGGATCTTGGCCGTTTCCGCCATGAAATGGACGCCGGCGAAGACGATGACCTCCGCCTCGGTCTCCGCGGCTCGCTGGCTGAGAGCCAGGCTGTCGCCGATGAAATCGGCGATGTCCTGGATATCCGGCTCCTGGTAGAAATGGGCCAGGACGACCGCGTTCATTTCCTTGCGCAGGCGATCGATTTCACTGAAAAGATCGAGGGTCGGATCAACGGACCCCGCCGGTAATTCGGTCATGGCCTCTCGTTTCTGCCGGGGACCGGGCCCGACTATCCGGGACCCGGGAACGGGAACTCCGCCTCGCGAACATCGAGGAACCCCCTTCCCGTGCTAATTTTGTCACAGGTAGGGTTTTCTGCAAGGGTCCTTTCCAATTTCGGGTTGATGAAGTGTGGACTTTTATCTGACGAAGCCCTATATATTCATGAGTTGGAAATGCGGCCTCTGCCTCCTGGCGGGCATGGTAATATCGGTTGTTTCCTTGGGGATGCACCGAATTCGGTGGTTGGTCGCTCAGTTCTCCCCACCAGCTGAACGTGAGGATATCTCGGCGATGAACAAAATTGCGTCCGCCCTGACCGGCACTAGCAGCCCCATGGCGAAGCTTTGTCTTCCCGTGCTCATGACCCTCGCCCTTTTGGCGCTGATCCTTTTTGCCGGAGCCTGCTCCAAGGATGACCCCCCGGAGGGGCTGTTTACCCCCGCCCCCGAGCCCCCATTTCAGAACTGGCTTTACACCGTCAACGGCACCGCTCCGGACAACATCTACGCCGCCGGCACCAAGGGCGCTGTATTCCACTACGACGGCAACGCCCAGAACCAGTGGACACTGGTCCCGGCAAGTACCAACAAGGCCATCACCAGGATCTGGGGCTCCGGTGACGGCACCCTGTTCGCGGTCGGCCACGGCGGCGTGATCCTGCGCAATACCGGTGGCGGCTGGAGCGGCATGTCCAGCGGCACCACCAAGAACCTGTACGGCATCGGCCGCTTCCTTGGCAGTATCTATGCCTGTGGTTTCGAGGGCACCCTGTTGAGACTCAACGGCAGCACATGGGGGGGCACCCCCGGCTTGAGTTGGATTCTCGACGAAACCGGCGCCCCCACCGACACAGTGGAATTCAGCAAGGATGTGGTCTCCCTGGTCACGGTGAACAGCTTCTTCCTCGGCGGAGCCTACAACGACCCCAACTTCACCGGCATTCCCGACGGGATGAAAGGCACCACGGGCGGCGTCTTCGCCGTGGCCGACCACACCCTATTCCCAGAACCGGATCCGGAGACGGGGGATGCCTACAAGGTCCTGCCTGACTGGATCCTCAGGCCCCTCAGCGGCGAGCAGATCGTCACAGCGGAATGGATGCTGGCCAGCACCTCGGACCCCGCCGATCTGAGCCGCAATTATCTGGGCACCTCCGAAGGCTGGCTCTTCCGGCTTTCCGAGTCCAGGGGCGACACCGTATGGTCCAAGTTCTACCCCGCTGTCACCCATGATCCGGGGGCCGGCATCCAGGCCATCTGGCTCGACGCCCCGGGGAACGTCTACCTGGTCACCGATGAAGGCAAGATCATCTATCAGACCGTGGATTACAATTTCACCGAAGAGACCGGGTCCCGGACCGTCCTGTACGACGGCCCGGTCACCCTGACGGGAATCTGGGGAACCGAACCGGGCAATTTCTTTGTCGTGGGGTACATGGACGAAATGCTTCTCCGTTGTTCCCACGATCCGGGCTCCGGAACTTTCAGCTTCGTCGAGATTCCCGTGGAATTCCCCGCCGACAAGGCGATGGATCCGGGACCGACCGTGGATAAGTTCGGCCGGCCCCTGTATTGAGCCGTCCGGCGGCCGGCCCGCGCTGCGGACCACCTGCCCCCGGACGCAAGATCAACTCTCCCCCGACGGCCCGGTTCTCACCGGAGAACCGGGCTGGTGTTCGTCCATTCCTCATTCTGGAGGTATTTCCCATGTCGCATCTGGGTCTTCGCCGCAAGGCCGGCTTGATCACTCTGCTGGCCGGACTGTCCTGCCTGCTGCTGGCCATTCCCGTTCTGGCGGGCTATGAGCCCGATCCTTCCGCGCTACGTGCGGACGTTCCGGCCGAATACCAGTGGAATCCCCACGACATCTTCCCGGACAACGAAGCTTGGCAGGCCGAACTGGAGGCCATCGGCGAGGACATCCCCAAGCTCATGGAATTCCAGGGCCGACTCGCCGAATCCGCCGCCATCATGCTGGACGCCCAGAGCGCAACCCACGACATGATGATCCGATTGTACAAACTTTATGCCTACGCCCAGACCCTTTACGACGTGGACCAAGGCAACAACGAACACCGGCAGATGCAGGGTCAGGTCGCCGCGCTCTTTCCCTCCTTCGGCGCCGCCACCAGTTGGATGGAGCCCGAACTGCTGGAAATCGACCCCGCCGTCATCAAGAACTTCATGGCCGAGGATAAGGACCTGGCGGTCTACAACTACTATTTCTCCGAACTGTGGCGGCAGCAGGAGCACACGCTCAGCAGTCCCGAGGAAAAATTGATGGCCCTGACCGGCAACATGCGCTCGGTTCCCGGCGACGCCCATGAAGCGCTGCTCGGCGTGGACATGGAGTTCCCCGACATCATCGACGGCGAGGGGAATCTCGTGCCGATGACCGTCAGCGGGTTTTCCTCCCTGCGCTCGGACGATTCCTACGCCGTCCGCAAGCAGGCCCGGGACGCCTTTTTCAGCACTCTGCGCCAGTTTGAAACCACCTTCGCCGTCCTGCTCGACGGCGCGGTCAAATCCCACATCATGAGCAAGGACGCCCGCGGCTACGAGACCTGCCTCGAGGCTTCCCTGTCCCCGGACAACATTTCCACCGGCGCCTACCGGATGCTGATCGACACCATACGGGAAAATCTCCCCCGCACCATGCACAAGTACGTCGCCCTGCGCCGCAAGGTCATGGATCTCGACGGTCCACTGACCTTCCCCAACCTCTACAACCCGATGATCAAAGACGTAGAGCCCAACTACACCTATGCGGACGCCCGCAAGGTCATCACCGAAGGTCTGAAACCTCTCGGCAAGGAATACGTGGGTCTGCTGGCTCAGGGCATGGATCCGGCCAGCGGTTGGATCGACATCTACCCCAACGAGGACAAGCGCAGTGGCGCCTACAGCAACGGTGTGCTGGCAAAGGACATCCACCCGTACGTGCTTCACAACTTCGACAACACCCTCGACGCCGTTTCAACCACCGCGCACGAAATGGGTCACGCCCTGCATTCGGTCTACAGCAGCCGGAACCAGCCGCCGATCTACGCCAGCTACACGACCTTCCTCGCGGAGATCGCCTCGACCTGCAATGAGGCCCTGTTGACCAACTTCATGCTGAATAAGGCCGACGACGTGGACGTCCAGCTTATGCTCCTGAATCAGCGGCTGGAGTCGATCCGCCTGACCATCTTCCGGCAGACCCTGTTCGCCGATTTCGAGCTGCGCTTCCATGAGCACGCCGAGGCCGGCAATCCCCTGACGGCGGCATTCCTCAACGGCCTGTACGCGGACATGATCAAGGAGTACTACGGCCCGGACTTCGAGATGGGCAGCGACGACGAGTGTGAGTGGATGTTCATCCCCCACTTCTACTACAACTTCTACGTTTTCACCTATGCCACCGGACTGACCAGCGGGCTGGCCCTGGCCGATGAGATCACCCAGCACGGCGATAAGGCCGCACAGCGCTACATCGACAACATGCTGAAGGCCGGTTCGAGCGCGGCACCACTGGAGATCCTGGCCAACGCAGGCGTTGACCTCGAGACTCCCGCTCCCATCGTCAGCGCCATGGAAATGTTCGAAAAGACCGTGGACGAATTCGACCGTCTCTGGTCCAAGAAGTACGGAAAGATGTAGTCGACGATCCCGCAACCGGGGTCTCGATCGGCAAGAAAAAGCCCCCTCGTCTGAGGGGGCTTTATACCTGGTAGGCCACCCAGGACTCGAACCTGGCACAACCTCCTTAAAAGGGAGATGCTCTACCTGATGAGCTAGTGGCCCACCCGAAAAGGGTGCGGAATCTCGCAGGACCCGCAATATAGACGACACCCCGGTCAGTGTCAAAGGAATCAGGGAATCGGGGCGCTCTCAGGTAGTTACGCCCGTTTCAGTCCAGATCATCTGCTCCCGGTCCTTGCCCACGCTGACACCCACGATGAGGGCGCCGAGTTCCTTTTCCAGGAACTCCAGGTACTTGCGGGCTCCGGCGGGCAGGTCGACCAGACGACGGCAGGAGGCGGTCGGTTTTTCCCATCCGGCGAATTCCTGATAGACCGGGCGGCAGCGCGGGATAGCCTCGCTGAGCACGGGATACGACGTGATCACCTCGCCGTCCAGGTCATAGGCCGTGGCCACCTGGATCGCGGGCAGATCGTCCAGGACGTCCAGCTTGGTGATGATGACCCCATTCATGCCGTTGATGTCGACGGCGTATCGGGCGGCGATCAGATCGAACCAGCCGCACCGGCGCGCCCGTCCCGTCGTGGCGCCGTATTCGCCGCCTGCCTCCCGCAGGGCATCCCCCTGCTCGCCCAGCAGTTCGCTGGGGAACGGCCCGTTGCCGACCCTGGTACAGTAGGCCTTGAACACCCCATTGATGTCGCCCAGCACCCGGGGCGGCAGCCCAGTTCCGGTGAGCGCTCCCCCGATGCTGCTGTTGCTGCTGGTGACGAAGGGAAAGGTGCCATGATCGATGTCCAGCATGGTGCCCTGGGCGCCTTCGAACAGGGCGGTCTCGGTGCCCTCCCGCACCTTGCGCAGGGCATCGTAGGGATTGACGACCATCGGTGAAACAAACTGGGCCAGCACGACAAGTTCCTCGGCGAGAACCCGCGCGGGCAGGGGCTCGGCGTCGTAGAATTCGCTGAGGATCTCATTGGCCGACAGGATCTTCTCGATGGCCTTGCGTTCCAGGTTTTCGGCGGGCAACAGCAGATCACCCATGCGCAGCCCGGTGCGCTGGATCTTGTCAAGGTAGGCGGGTCCGATGCCCCGGCCGGTGGTCCCGATGCTCTTTCGTTTCAGCCGGGTCTCCCGTAATTCATCCAATCGCATGTGGTAGGGCATCAGCAGGGCGGCGGTGGCCGAAACACGCAGACGGTCACGAACCTCGTGTCCCTTCTGTTCAAGCGCGAGGATCTCGTCCCGCAAACTCCAGGGATCGATCACCATGCCCCCGCCAAGCAGACAGCGCACCCCCTCGTGGAGGATGCCGGAAGGGATCAGGTGCAGCACATGCTTGTCCTGGCCGATGTGGATGGTATGTCCGGCATTGGCCCCGCCCTGGTAGCGCAGGACCCAGTTGACCTCCCGGCTCAGCGCGTCGACGATCTTGCCCTTGCCTTCATCACCCCACTGGCCGCCGATGATCACTCGGTTTTCCACTGCAATATCTCCACGGTTCGCACTTGCCTCCCGGACAGCAAAGCCATCGGGAACATGTCGCCAAAAAAAACCCGAACTTATAGTCGGGATGCCTTGGCCGAAAGTATCACCCCGTCGTCAACGTCCGTCAAACATAGCTTTCAGGGCGCCCCAGGTTTTTTCATCGACCAGTGACCCCGAGCCGCAGTCGTCGTAGACCCCCGGATTGCCGGCCTGGCTGTCCACGTTGCCGTCCGGCTCTCCGTCCCCATCGCTGTCGCCCACCTCCACGCCATTGAGGCAACCGTCACCGTCGGAATCCAGGTTCGCCAAGGTCGAGTCCCAGAGACGGCCGTTGGCCAGGTAATCAATACCGAAGGGGTTCAAATCGAAGCTGGCGAGAGTCGGCTGATCTACCACATGGCAGCTGTGACATAGGTTGGGGACCACCACGGGCAACCGGGCCATGTCGACATCGGTGGCCTGGCCCGGCCCCGCAGACAGGAACGCACAGACCGCAAAGACGGTCGCTGTCGAAAGCGAACCTGTGGAAAATCCGAGTTTCATCCTGCCACCTGGGACGGCGCCGCAACCCAAACCGGACACCGTCGAAGATTCTTGCTTGTGTCGATCCACCAATGGCGCCTTCAGCAGGCATAATAAGCCTGCCAGTGCCCATTATACATCCGCCGCTATGAACCCGTCAAATCACCCTTGGCCGGCATTGGCGGCCAGGAGATCCTCTACCCAGCCGAGCATCTCCTTGCGCCCGGCGCCACGGACGGCGGATGTCGGAAAGAACGGGGTGTCGCTGGGAACTCCCAAAGCTTGGATTATCTCTTGAAAGCGCCGGGCACGGGAATTGGTTCCGACTTTGTCGATCTTGGTCACGGCCAGGGCGAAGGGATGTCCCGAATCCCGAACCCAGCCCGAAACCTCCAGGTCCTCCCGGGTCGGCTGATGACGGATATCCAAGAGATGGAAAACGGCCAGGGGCCGATCCTTGGTCATCAGATACTTGCGGAAAAGAGCCATCCAGGCCGCACGTTGCTTCTTACTGACCTTGGCGAATCCATACCCGGGCAAATCGACCAGATAAAATTTCTCTTCCACCAGGAAATAGTTCAGAAGACGCGTCTTGCCCGGCTTGCGGCTGGTGTGGGCCACCTTGGAGCGGTCAAGGAAGTGGTTGATCAGTGATGACTTGCCGCAGTTACTTCGCCCGATAAAGGCGAATTCGGGCAGAATCCGTTCCGGTCGTCCCGCCAAATCGGGGCTGCTGGTGATGAATTCCACTTCCATGCCGCTGCTCAGCTCTTCCGCGTCCGGACGGCCGCTTTTTTCCCCCCCGCGGCCTTCTGGCGGCGAGCGGTTTTGGCGACCCGACCCGTTTTCCTGCCTCCATCCACCAGAGCCAGAGCCAGGACTTCATCCATCGTATCGACCAGGTGAACAGTCAGCTTGTTCCGCACCAATTCCGAAAGCTCCCGGAAATCCTTCTCGTTGTCCCTGGGAATGATCAGATGCCGGGTGCCTGCCCGGACTGCGGCGACCGCTTTTTCCGGTAGACCGCCGATGGGCAGTACCTTTCCGCGCAGTGTAACTTCCCCGGTCATCGCGACATCAGAACGCACGGGAATCTCCCGCAGAAGCGACACGATCGCCGTGGCCATGGCCACCCCGGCGCTGGGGCCGTCCTTGGGGATGGCGCCCTCCGGGACGTGGATGTGAATTTGTTGTTTCTTGAACCAGTCTCCCGACATTTCCCGGCACAATCCCCGGGCGTAGCTGAGAGCTGTTTCGGCGGATTCCTTCATCACATCCTTCAAATTGCCCGTGATGGTGATCTTGCCGCTGCCGGGCACCGAGGCCACTTCTATCTCGAGGATCTCCCCGCCGGCGATGGTCCAGGCCAGACCCACCACGACCCCCACCTCGGGATCGCGGTCCACCAGCTTGCGCCGGAATTTGGGGATGCCCAGGTATTTCTGGACGTTCCGGTCGTCCACCGCTCCGGGAAATTTACCCTTGTCCGCATGATGCTTGGCGACCTTGCGGCAGATCCCGGCGATCTCCCGTTCCAGGTTCCGCACGCCGGCCTCACGAGTGTAGCCGTCGATCAGGGTCTGGAAGGCGGACCGTTTGAACCCGCCTCTCCACTTCGCGACGCCGTTGCGTTTCATCTGGCGCGGGGCGAGGAACCGTTCGGCGATGACCAGCTTCTCGTGTTCCAGGTAACCTGGAATCCGGATGATCTCCATGCGGTCTTCCAGGGCCGGCGGAATCGCATGCAGACTGTTGGCCGTGGTGATGAACATCACATTGCTCAGGTCGAATTCCACTTCCAGGTAGTGGTCACTGAAGGTGGAGTTCTGCTCGGGATCCAGGACCTCCAGCAGCGCGCTGGCGGGATCGCCCCGGAAATCCGAGCCCATCTTGTCGATCTCGTCCAGCAGGAAGACCGGATTGCGGGTGCCTGCCTTGCGCAGGGATTCGATGATCCTGCCGGGCTTGCTGCCGATGTAAGTCCGGCGGTGGCCCCGAATTTCCGCTTCGTCCCGCACGCCGCCGAGACTGATACGGACGAACTTCCTTTTCATGCTGTCTGCTATGCTGCGGCCCAGGCTGGTCTTGCCAACGCCAGGAGGTCCGACCAGGCAGAGAATAGTGCCCTGCATCTTTTTCGTCAGCTTGTAGACGGACAGGAACTCGAGAATGCGCTCCTTCACCTTTTCCAGGCCGTAGTGGTCCGCGTCCAGCTGCTGCCGGACCTTGGACGTATCCACCTGGTCCCGCGACTTCTTCTTCCAGGGCAGTGAGAGAAGGGTGTCCAGGTAGTTGCGCACCACGGTGGCCTCGGGGCTCATGGGTGACATTCTTTCCAGGCGGTTCACCTCCCGCCGGGCGATTTCCACTGCCTCGGCACTCATGGCGCTGTCGTCGACGCGTACGCTGTACTCCTCGATCTCGGAATCCTCGTCGGCGGTGAAGCCGAGCTCCTTGCGGATGGCCCGTAGCTGCTCGTTGAGGTAAAACTCCCGCTGGTTGCGCTGAACCTGGGTCTGGACCTCTCCGTCAATACGTTGTTCTATCTCCAGAATGTCCAGTTCGTTGGCCAGAATCTGGTTGATGCGTTTCAGGCGCCGGCTGAGATCGGGTTCCTCGAGCAGCTCCTGTTTAAGAGGCACTCGGCCCAGGATATAGGCGCTGATCGAGTCGGCCATCCGGGCGATTTCCTCGATATTCAGCACCGACAGCAGCACCTCGTCGGGCAGCCGCTTGTTCAGACGCACGTACTCCTTGAACCGCCCCTTGATGGACCGGCTCAGGGCCTCGACCTCCGTTCCGGCCGTGATTATCTCCTCCACCGGACTGATGCCGACTTCCAGGAATCCCTCTGCCAGAACGACCTTTTCGACCCGGACCCGGGCCACCCCCTCGACGAGGATCTTCAGGGTCTCGTCCGGGGTGCGGATGATCTGCAGCACCTTGATGGCCGTACCGAATTCGTACAGGTCATCCCCCGCGGGTTCCTCGGTTTCCGGCTCCTTCTGGGCGATCACGCAAAGGAACTTGTCCCGCTCCATGGCGGCTTCGACGGCTTCCACGGACTGCGGCCGCCCCACCAGGAGGGGCGTGACCATGTAGGGGAACACCACCACGTCCCGCAGGGGAAGCAGGGGAAGTTCGCCGGGCAGGACGACCTCTTCGCCATCCTGGGTGATGATGAAATCGGTGGGGCTCATTTCTCTCCTCGGACCGGTGGTGCCGCAATGCCTCAGGCGGACGCCCGTGCGCGGACCGCCCGCTGATCAAGGGGTCGTTCAGACCCATTCGTGACAATACTGGGAGGTTGCTGGTTGCTGTTACGCTTCCTTGATGTCGCTCGGGCGGGCGCCCAGCACCACCTCGGGCTCGGCCTTTTCGGCCACGGTCTCCCGGGTGATGATAACCTGACGGACGTCCTCCTGGGAAGGAATCTCGTACATGGTGTCGCGCATGATGTTTTCCAGAATGGTGCGCAGCCCGCGTGCGCCGGTCTTACGCTTGATCGCCAGGTTGGCGATCTCCACCAGCGCCTCAGGCTCGAACACCAATTCGACATCTTCCATCTCAAGCAGCTTGATGTACTGCTTGGTCAACGCGTTGCGCGGTTCGGTGAGGATACGGGTCATGGCGTCGTGGTCCAGTTCGTGCATGCTGGTCACCACGGGCAGCCGGCCGATGAGTTCGGGAATCAGGCCGAATTGCATCAGGTCCTGGGACTCGACCAGGCTGAGGAATTCCTCCCGCTCCTCGCTGATGGAAAATTCCTCCTGGCGGGCGAAACCCAGCACGTTCCGGCCCACCCGACGTTCGATGATCTTCTCCAGGCCCTGGAAGGCGCCGCCGCAGATGAACAGGATGTTCTTGGTATTGACCTCGAGATACTTCTGCTGCGGATGCTTGCGTCCGCCCTGGGGCGGCACGTTCGCCACGGTGCCCTCGAGAATCTTCAGCAGGGCCTGCTGAACACCTTCGCCGGATACGTCCCGGGTGATCGAGGGGTTGCCGCTTTTGCGTCCGATCTTGTCGATCTCGTCGACGTAGACGATACCCTGTTCGGCTGCGGGAATGCTGTAGTCCGCGGCCTGGAGCAGCCGGACGAGGATGTTCTCCACGTCCTCGCCCACATAGCCGGCCTCGGTCAGGGCGGTGGCGTCGGCGATGGCGAACGGCACGTTCAGGAACCGGGCCAGGGTCTGGGCCAGCAGGGTCTTTCCGGTGCCGGTGTTTCCCAGCAGCAGGATATTGCTCTTGTCTATCTCGACCCCGTCACTGGTCTTCTTCTGGTGGATGCGCTTGTAATGGTTGAAGACGGCCACCGACAGGCTGACCTTGGCCTCTTCCTGCCCGATCACGTAGGAGTCCAGGAATTCCCGGATCTCCTTCGGCTTGGGGAACTTGGGCGGCGCCAGGGAAGCATCGTCGAGCAGTTCACCCTCGAGGATGTCGTTGCACAGCTTGATGCACTCGCTGCAGATGTACACGCTGGAAGGACCGGCGACGAGCTTGGCCACCTCGTCCTGGCCACGGGCACAGAACGAGCACTTGATCATCTGCGGGCTGCCGTTCTGTCGACGTTTCATCAAGACTCCAACTCCATTCCTCGACTACTTCTTCTTCTTTTTCTTCGAATTCGGGTCAGGCTCGATTTCACTCCTGCTCTCGATCACCTTGTCGACCAGACCGTATTCGCACGCCTCCTCCGCGGACATGAAAAAGTCACGGTCACTGTCGGTGGCGATCTTTTCCTTAGTCTGTCCGGTATGGGCGGCCAGAATGTCGTAGAGTTTGTCCCGGATGTTGAGGATCTCCCTGGTGTAGATCTCCAACATGCTGGCCTGACCCTGGCTGCCCCCGAGGGGCTGATGGATCATGACCCGGGAATTCTTCAGCGCCGACCGTTTTCCCGGCGCACCGGCTGCCAGCAGGACGGCGCCCATGCTGGCGGCCTGTCCCATGCAGATGGTAACCACATCATTTGTAATGTATTGAATCGTATCGTAGATCGCAAGACCCGAGGTCACGCTGCCGCCGGGACTGTTGATGTACAGATAGATGTCCCTTTCCGGGTCCTCGGCCTGCAGGAACAGCATCTGGGCGATGACCAGGTTGGCGATATTGTCGTCAAGCGGCAAGCCCAGAAAGATGATCCGGTCCTTCAGCAACCGGGAATAGATATCGTAAGCCCGTTCACCGTGACTGGTCTGATCAACGACTACGGGTACAAGCATGGGTCACTCCTTTTCGGCGAAGACATCCGTGTCCGCGGGAACCGTGGCGATTTCCGCCCGTGAGAGCAGGAAATCGTAGGTTCTGCGTTCCAGCAGGTCGTATTCGATGCGTTCTTTCTCCTCGCCACTGTTGACGAATTCCCGATACTGGTCAACATCGAATCCATTTTCGAGGGCCAACTGTTCGATGCGTTCATCGACATCTTCACTCGTCACCTTGATATCTTCCTTCCGCCGCACCGCCTCGAGCAGGAGCATTGCCTGCAAAGCCGTTTCGGCATGAGGCTTACCGGCTTCGAGATACTCCCGGTCCTCCTCCTCGGAATCCGGCCGGCCCAGCTGGGCGTTCCGTTTGTGCATATCCTCCAGCCCGGAAGCCAGGTATCTCGAGACCATGGACGGCGGCAGTGGAACATCATGGCGTTTGACAAGTTCCGTCTGGACCTGGCGGTCCATTTCCTGTTCGATGCGCTGGGCGGTCTCCTTCTCGAGATCGGTCTGGATGTCGGCTCGCAGATCCGCGAGGGTCTTGCCATCGGCCACCGCGCCGGCGAAGTCGTCGTCGAGGGCGGGCAGACTCTTGGCCGCGATCTCCCTGATCAGGCACCGGAAGACCATGCTCCGGCCCTGGAGTTTCTCGTTGGGATGATCGGCGGGATAGTCGATCGTCACGGTCTTCTCCTGGCTGGCCGAGCAACCCAGCAGTTCTTCGTTGAAAACGGCCATGTTGTTGGGAGAACCCAGGATGATGCGCTGGTCGGCGATCTTTCCCTCCTCGGGAAAATCACCGTCCGGCCCAGCGGGAACCAGATCCACCAGGATCTGATCGTCGGGACCGGCCGCTCGGTCGACCTTTTCGTAGACCGCCCGGCTTTCCCGGAGCCGGTCCAGCACCTGATCCACGTCCTTGTCCGCCACCACGGCCTCACGCCGCTTGATGAGCAGCCCGTCGATGTCGCCCAACTCGATCTCGGGTCGGACCTCGACCACCAGATCGAATTTCAGGGGCCCTTCATCGCCGAATTCCAGGTTCTCCAGCGTGGGATCGTTGACCGGAGTGAGCTTGTGCTCCATCAGGGCGGTCATCCAGGCCTTGGGCACCAGAGCTTCCACCGTCTCGGTGCGGATCAGGTCCCCCATCTCCTTTTCCACGATCGCCCGCGGGGTGCGGCCTTTGCGGAATCCCGCCTTTTGGTGCGACTTGGCCGCCTTTTTAAGCCGGTTGGTGTATTCATGGTCGAAATGGGCGCGGTCGATCAGGGTCTTGACGACCCGCTTCCAGGGCTCGGGCGATTCGATGACCGTGGATATGGGATTATGGGCCTTCGATTGATTCTCGGTCATGGAATTCATTCCTCGTTTTGGTTGAACAGCCCGGACCCGCTGACCCGGTGCGACCAGCTGAAGATCCGCGATCTGGGCTTGAAGTTACCCGGAAAATAAATGGTGGTGCGAGAGGGGGGACTCGAACCCCCACGGGTTTCCCCACAGGAACCTAAATCCTGCGCGTCTGCCAGTTCCGCCACTCTCGCTCAAAGGACCTGTCACGCGGCTGGGCGGAGATTGGCCGCGCCAATATAACCACCCTCCAAAACCCGGTCAAGCCGGCCGGATTCCTCTTTTAAACCCTGGTTACTGCATTTTCCGGTAAATGGTACGGGAGGCGATGCCCAGGATGTTGGCCGCCGTCTCCTTGTCCCCCCCGGTGCTGTCGAGGGTCGCCTGGATCAACTCCATCTCGGCGTCCCGTAGCGTCGTGCCCACCGGGATGTTCACCGTATCGGACCGCTGACGTCCCATGACCACCGAGTTGGGCAGGACATCCACATCGACGACGGAATCCTTGCTCAGGACCACCGCCCGTTCGATGGCGTTTTCGAGTTCCCGGACATTTCCCGGCCAGGAGTACTTGGCCATCACCTCCAGGGCCGCGGGCGTGAAACCAGCCAACTGCTTGCCGTTCTTCTCGTTGTACTTCTGCAGGAAGAAGTTGGAAAGCAGGACGACATCCTCGCCCCGGCTGCGCAGGGACGGCAACTCCAGGTTGATGACATTCAGCCGGTAGAAAAGATCCTCGCGGAAGCGGCCCTCGGCCACCATGGTCGGCAGGTCGGAATTGGTGGCGGCGATGATCCTGACGTCGACATAGACAGGTTCGTTTCCGCCCAGCCGTTCGATGACGTTTTCCTGCAAAACCCGCAACAACTTGACCTGCGTGGTGAGGGACATCTCCCCGACCTCGTCGAGAAAAAGCGTGCCGTGGTTGGCCGCCTCGAACCGCCCCTTGCGCCGGGCCACGGCCCCGGTGAAGGCCCCTTTCTCGTAGCCGAACAGTTCGGCTTCCAGAAGATTCTCCGGCAAGGCGGCGCAGCTGACACGCACCATGGTCTGTTTGGGGCGATCGCTCCAGCCGTGGATCGCCGACGCAAAGACCTCCTTACCCGTCCCACTCTCACCGGTCAGCAGGATGGTCGCGCTGCTGGGGGCAACCTGCCGGGCCGTGTCGATGGCCTGCCGCATGGGTTCGCTGTTGCCGATGATTTCATTTACGCCCTGGATCTCCTCCAGACGTTTCCGCAGATCCCTGTTCTCGGCGATGAGGTGCTGCTTTTCAAGGGCCTTGCGGACCACCTTCAGGGTCGTGGTTATGGAGAAGGGCTTTTCGATGAAATCGTAGGCCCCCGTCCTCATGGCGTCGACCGCTGTTTCGATGGTTCCGTGCCCGGTAATGATCACGAATTCGGTGTTCGGGGCCACGACCTGGGCGGCTTTCAGCAGTTCCAGCCCGCCCATCTTGGGCATCTGCAGGTCCGAGAGCACCAGGTGGATTTCCTCCCGCCGCAGAATGGCAAGCCCCTCCTCGCCGTTGCCGGCGGTCAGGACATGGTACCCGTTGCGCGAAAGCAGTTTGCTCAGGGCCCGGCTGAGTTCGGGTTCGTCATCGACCACGAGGATCGTCGCATCGTGTTCGGGAACGGGGGAACCGGAGTCGGCACCCGTGCCGCTGCCGTTGAATTCGGGTTTGGTGTTCATCTGGACCGGTTACCTTTGGAGGCTGTGCCAGGTGACCCGGCCCGGAGGCCGGCAGGAACAGGAGGACAAATTGTCAGGGATTTGACGAATTGTCAACAAGGTTGGTGGAAATTGGCTCCAGGGGCCATTCCATCCCGGTTTACGCCGTCAGACCGCCGGGAAAGAGCCTTCCGAAAAGGCCTCGCCGGTGGGCCGCCTCGAGCAGGGTTTCCCGGAATGAGGGGTGGGCGATGCCAATCAAGGCCTCGGCGCGCTGGCGCACGTTTCGCCCCAGCATATGGGCAACCCCGTATTCCGTCACCACCACGTGGACATCCGCCCGGGTCAGGACCACGCCGGACCCTTGGTCCAGGTTGGGCACGATCCGCGACAGTCGTCCGTCCGTGGTGACCGAGGGCAGAGCGATGATCGGCAGCCCCCCCTTGGCCATGGCGGCCCCTCGCATGAAATCAGCCTGGCCGCCGAACCCGCTGTAGATCCTTTCCCCGATGGAATCGGAGCAGACCTGCCCGGTGAGATCGACCTGGATCGCACTGTTGATCGCGACCATGTTGTCGTTCTTGGCGATGTTGCCCGGGTGATTCACGTAGTCAGTCGGGTGGAATTCGATGAGGGCGTTGTCGTGAGCGAAATCATAGACATCGCGGGTTCCCATGATGAACCCGGCGATGACCTTGCCCGGGTGGAAGGTCTTGCGCTCCCCGGTCACCACCCCGCTGCCCACCAGTTCCGGCAGGGCTTCGGTGAACATATCGGTGTGAACCCCCAGGTCCCTGCGGTCGCCCAGAAAATCCAGGACCGTATTGGAAATCGCCCCCAGCCCCAGTTGCAGACAGGAACCGTCGTCGATGAGGTCGGCCACGTGAGCGCCGATCTTCCTTTCGACCTCGGTAGCCGGTTCGGGCCGGAATTCATCCAGGTCCCGGTCGACTTCGACGAAGGACTGGATCTTGGAAACGTGGATGAAGCTGTCCCCAAGGGTGCGGGGCATTTTGCGGTTGACCTCCGCCACGATCACCCGAGCGGAAAGGGCGGCCGGCTTCGTGACGCCGACCTCGATGCCGAAACTGCAGAAGCCGTGTTCGTCCGGCGGGCTGACCACGACCAGCGCGCAGTCCAGCGGAATCACGCCTCGGCGAAAAAGGCGGGGCATCTCGTGCAGATGGACCGGCACGTAGTCCGCGCGCCCCTCGTTGACGGCGTCGCGGGTGTTCGCTCCGACGAAACAATCATTGAGGCGGAAATGGCCCTTCATGTCGCCGGCGATGTAAGGCGCCTCGCCCAGGGTCAGATGATGGATGATTTCCACGTCCTGCAGTTCCTCGGCCCGACCCGTCAGGGCGGTGATCAGACCATGGGGTGCGGCGCAGCCCGAACCCAGGTACACCTTGTGGCCGGATCCCACCAACCGGACGGCTTCCTCGGCGCTCTGGAGACGGGACCTGTACAAGGTCATCCAGCTCATGGGCCGGACCCGCCGCAGGCCTCGGAAACGGGCACCGCGTCACAATCGCGCACCGTGGCCAGGCCCCAGTGGGTGACGTGGCCGTCCAGGACATTGACCCCGCGAGCCAGTGTGGGATCGTTCGCCAACACTTCCGCCAGGGGAGCC
>CBDURF010000012.1:0-33644 GCA_965369705.1 uncultured bacterium | reverse complement strand
GCGTCGCGCTCGGCTTCGTCCTGCACCCTCAGGTTCAGACTCAGGCTCACGTACTTGCCGCCCTTGCTGGTGCGGGACTGGCCCAGTTCGAATTCCCGATCGCCGGAATTCTGATTCAGGCAGGTGTCCAGGCACTGTTTCACCGCCCCGCGCATCGAATCTTCATCCAGCCCGATGACCTTGTAGCCCCAGGGGCAGGGGTATTCCACCACGGGTTTCTGATTGTTCACCTCAGGCATTCGCTTCTCCATCGTTGCGAAGGGATCTGTCGGCCCGCGACTCCCATTGTCGATTAATCCCCGCGGGACGGCAACCCCGGATGTCGGTTGGCCCATGGGGCGGACTGTGCTAGATTTCACCGGTCCCCGGACCTTCAATGATGGAGCTTTGAACCCTTTGCGCTTCCCGACCACTTCAACAAAAATCGCCACCCGGCTGCTGTTTCCCGCCGTCCTGCTATTGGTCTGGCCTGCCGGCGGCCTGGCCTCTTCGACCCGCATAGGCAGCCTGGGCGGATCCGGCGGGTTTTTCGAGGACGACAACAACGTGCTGCGCTGGTACGGCAGCCTGGGCGACTATCCCGATCTGGCGATCATCGAAACCGGCCATTTCGACCTGACAAATGGTTATGACGACGACTGGGGCAAGTCGGTGTCCGGTCCCGGCGGAGGCGTCCATGCCCGTTTCGATGAGGCCGGCCGCTGGGGTACCGGCGCCCTGTATTTCCACGGCCGCGCCGACGACAGCGATCCGGGCAGCCTGCACCGCAGCTACCTGGGCGGCAGCGTGACGGCGCTATACTCGCGTGAGGTGGCCGGCGTGTCGGGCGCCCTCATGTTCAGACACACCGCCGACACCGATTTCCGGGCCGATTTCCACAACACGACCCACATCGAAAACGGTTACGAGCGCTCGCGGGACGATCTCGGCCTCGGCGCGCGGATGGACCTGTCGGATAACGCCTATCTGGATATCGCCGCCGACGTCCGGCACATCTCGGACCGCGCCTACGGTTACGATCCCACCAATCTCGATTGGGACACCGGGATCATGGACTCCTGGAACAACTATGGTCTGCGCGCCCGGGCCTTCATCGGACTGAACGACCGTCTGGCCCTGGCGCCCCTGGGTGAATACATCAGTGAGGATTTCACCGGCACCTCCTTGGCCGGCGCGGGGCTGCTGCGCGAAACCTCGGACAACAAAGGGCGCATGATTCGCCTCGGCGCGGGGCTGAACTTCTTCGTGGATGCGGACAACTTCCTGCTTTTTTCCGCGGAATATGTCGACGGCAAGGTGGACCACACCGTCCGCGATCTTGAGGGCGCGGTCGATTATTTCTGGCGGGAAGACTACACCATCCTGCTGATGCGGCTGGCCTTCGAAACCCGCTTGGCCCACTGGATCACCGTGCGGGCCTCGTCGGGGTACGAACACGTCGACAACCAGGGCGACCTGTCCAATAATCCGCCCCCGGGTGAACACATCCCCCTGGGGCTGGGCGTGGGCCTGCACCTGGGCAGCCTCGCGCTGGACCTGGCCCTGACCGACCGGGAACCGAGGGGATTGTCCCGTTACAGCGCCACCTTGCCGGTTGTCGAAAGTTCGACCTGGCTTTCGATCACGTTGAGCTACGGGTTTTGATGATGGTTAACCGAAATTATGGTATTTTGCGGACCATGAGTGTTCATTCAACTCCTCAAAGGAATTCAACATGAACAACAAGTCCCCGTTTTCCGCGGAACTGAAGATCGACCCCGAGTCCAACGCCCAGATCTGGCGTCTGTCCGGAAAAATGGTGGGAGGGTCATGCTGTTACGAGTTCCTGGAAACCGTCCGGGACAACATCAAGAAGGGCCAGTCCCACCCGATCCTGGATCTGAGCGGCGTAACCCTGGCCAACAGCACCGGCCTCGGCGTGCTGGCCTCCATCTTCACCGCGGCCAAGGACGCCGGCGGCGCCATGCTTCTGGTCGGGGTCAACGACCGGATCCAGTCGGTTCTCAAGGTGATTCATCTCTGGTATGTGATATCGGCATTCGACTCCATGGAGGATGCCTTGGCGCACCTGGCCCAGGGCTGAAGCTTCCTTGTTCCCCACCCGGGCCTCCTCGCATTGGTAAACGGATGACACACCCGGACCGTCCTCTGTCATGTAGCGAGGAGGACTTCGATGAGTGAAGAAAACATCAGAAAAGATGATCTCGAACTGGCGCGGGCCGCCACCGGGGGCGACGAAAAGGCCTGGCGCCGCATCTACGACGAAACCAACCAGCAACTCTACAATTTCCTCTGTTACCAGACCGGCGACCGTGACGCGGCCTGCGATCTCATGCAGGAGACCTATGTCACGGCCCTGCGTCGGCTGGACACCTACCGAGGCCAGGGCACATTGCTCAGCTGGCTGCGGGCGGTGGGATTGAGGAAAACCCTGGATTGGCGACGCCGCGTATCCCTGCGCATACGGAAACTGGCGGCCTTCGCCCGCGAAAACACCTCCCTTGCTGCGACCGGCGCGGAGGAGACGTTCCCCGGCCTGGGCGATGGCTTTCAGGCGGCGTTGGATCGCCTGTCCCCCAGGCAACGGGCCGCGCTTCTCCTCCGCGAACTCGAGGACCAGCCGTTTTCGGAAATCGCCTCTGCTTTGGGCTGCGGCGAGCCGACGGCCAGGGTCCACCACTACCGGGCGTGCCGGAACATGAGAAACTGGCTGGAAAACGGCGACGACCTCGTGTTCAGCGGCGACGCGGGAGGAGCGATATCATGAAACGCTTTCTGAATCACAACCGATACAAACTCACCGACTGGGAACGGGAAAACATCTGGCAGGGGATTCGTCAGGAATTGAATCCGAACGCCCGGCCTCGGTGGATTTCCATGCCCGCTTTGCGGCCGGTCCTGGCCGGCGTCGCCACCGTGGCCGCCCTTGCGGTGCTGGGAGTGTGGTGGATCGGCTCGAACCAGCCGGACAAGATCCAGACCACCCATCCGGGCCTGCTCGCCGAGGGGCCGACCGAGGTGATCCGCGAGGTCGTTGCGCCCGCAGAAAAATCCACACCCATGGCCGGAATCGAACGGACGGCCCTCGATGAAGTTCTGGAAGATGAATCCCGGACCTTGGAACTCGCGTCGGCTCCGGCTACGGACCTGGAGGTGGAAAAATCCAGTGCCCGGGCCGCAACCCCGGCGGGTATTTCCCTTTCCGGCCGGATCGTCGACCAGGAAACCGGTGAGGGCCTGGCCTACGCCAACGTGCTGATCCGCGGCACCACCCGGGGTGTGGCGGCGGATTCCAGCGGGGTTTTTCGCCTGGACCACCTGCAGCCGGGTCAAGACATCACCCTGGTCATCATGATGCTGGGCTACGCACCGTTCGAACAAGTGGTGACCGTACCGGCAGAGGGTCCGCTCGAATACGCCTTCAATCTGGAGCCCGTGATCGTCGAAACGCTGCAGGCTTTCGACGTGGCCGGGGCCGCCTACATGGTCGAGACCAGGAGCGCGGTCAAGGAACACAAGGTGAGTTCGGAGAAATTCGACAAGTACGCCATCGATTCGATCGATGACGCACAGTCCAAGAAGGCCGGAGCTGTCATGAGAGCCGGGGAACTGTCCAGGGACGAGGCTGCAGCTCCCGGCCTTGCCGCCACCCTTCCCCAAACCCCTTCCCCCGCCGAGAAAGCCCGCCGGCTGGCCCAGTGGAGCCCGGATGGCACCTGGGGCAGCGGTTCGGTGACCGGCGGAACCAAGCCCCCCAACGGGGCTCAGGTCGAGCTGATGTACTTCGACCACACCGGCGTCAATCCGTTCATCGCCACCGAGGACGACTCCTTGTCCACCTTCGCGGTGGACGTGGACAACGCCTCGTGGACCGTGGCCCGCAATTATCTGAGTCGCGGCATGCTGCCGCCCAAGGACGCGATCCGGGTCGAGGAATTCGTCAACACGTTTGATCCCGGGTGGCCGCGGCACACCGACGATGTGTTTCGCATCCACAGCGACGGCGCCGTTTCCCGCTTCGGCGCCGGCTACCACCTGCTGCGGGTCGGCGTGGTCGGCAAGACGGTGAAGAACGAGAACCGCAAAGCCGCCAACCTGATCTTCGTCATCGATATTTCGGGAAGCATGAACCGCGAGAACCGGCTGGGCGCGGTCAAGGAATCCCTCCATATCCTGCTGGATGAGCTGGGTGAAGGCGACCGGGTCGGCCTGGTGGTCTACGGCTCACGGGGCGAGGTCAGGCTCGAGCCCACGGACATCAGCCGCCGCGAAGTGATCGTGCAGGCCATCGACGGGTTGATCAGCAACGGCAGCACCAACGTTTACGAGGGTCTCGAACTGGCCTACGGCCTGGCCCGGAAATTCTACGAGCCCGCCAAGGTCAACCGGCTGATCCTTTGTTCGGACGGCGTGGCCAACAACGGCGGCAGCACCGAGGCGGAAGAGATCCTTTCCCTGGTGCGCAAGGCCTCCGACGAGGGCATCACCATCTCGACCATCGGGTTCGGCATGGGCAACTACAACGACGTCCTCATGGAAAAGCTCGCCGACAAGGGCGACGGCAACTACTACTACGTGGACCGGCAGGAAGAAGCTGAGCGGATTTTCCGCGAGAACCTGACCGGGCTGCTGCAGACCATCGCCCGCGAGGTGAAGGTGCAGGTCGAATTCGACCCGCGCGTGGTCAAGCGCTGGCGCCTGCTGGGTTACGAGAACCGCGACGTGGCCGATCGCGACTTCCGCAACGACGCCGTCGACGCTGGAGAGGTCGGCGCCGGCCACCAGGTGACGGCCCTGTACGAGTTGAAGCTGGCCCATCCACCCGGCGGAGCCGCAGGTTCGGTGGCCGACGAAGCCGTCCGGGAGGGACCCGCCATCCGAGTCGGCACGGTCCGGCTGCGTCACGAGGCGCCGGCCCACGACACCGCCCGGGCCGGTCAGGTCGAGGAAATCGAACAGACCCTCCTGCTCAACCAGTTCGCCGGCGACTTTGCCTCCGGCACGGTCTGGATGCGGGCGCAGACGGTGGCCGCTGAATTCGCGGAGATTCTGCGCGGAAGCTACTGGGCCAAGGAGAGCCGGCTGGTCGATCTCGTACCCGTGGCCGACGGCCTGGCCGCCGAAATGCAGGGCGATCCCCTGGTCCGCGACCTGGCGGACATGATCCGCAAGGCCGCCGACCTGCAGGCCGCCGACATCGAGACACCGCAGGTTGATACCCCCGATCCGCTCGAGAAGGGGAAATAGCCGGCGGTTGCCAACCGGGGCCGTCCCGGGGATAATGCGTCGAACCGATGCACCACCCGGACGGCCCCGTGCCGCATCCAGACCGGAGAATCCTTGCCCGTCACCATCTTCCAGTCCCCCTTCGAATACGCCGTCGCCTGCGCGATCCTCGTGGTCGCCCAGCTTGTCTACGTCCTGTTCGGGTTCGGGGCGGGGTTGATCGCCGTGGCCAGCCTGGCCCTGATTTTTCCCGAAATCAAGGACGTGGTGGTGCTGTTGCTGCTGGTCAATCTGCCGGCGGAAATCCTGGTGGTTATCCAATCCCGAAAGGAGATCCGCTGGCGGCCCATAGGCGGGTTGGGCATGGGTATCGCCGTTGGCATTCCCCTCGGGGCCTGGATCCTGCGCGGCGGAGATCCTCAACTGGTCCTGACGATCCTGGGCTGGTTCCTGGTGGCGGTGGGACTGGTTTTCGTGCGCCTGCCGGCAGGCGGCCGGTTCCATCCTCCGGCCTGGGCCGCCCCTCCCACGGGCTTTCTGTCCGGCCTTTTGACCGGCCTGTTCGGCACCGGCGGACCGCCCCTGATCATCTGGTACCACTTGAGCGCCGGTGGCAAGGCCGCCTTCCGCGGCAACCTGATGACCATCTTCCTGCTGATGACCTTCGTCCGCGTGCCCAGCTACGCCCTGGGCGGATTGATCACGGCTCCACGCCTGTGGTCCACCCTGGCGGTGCTTCCGGCGGCCCTGTTCGGAGCCTGGCTGGGCCATCGTCTGCACATCAGAATTTCCGAAGAGATTTTCAGGCGCCTGGTCAGCATCCTGTTGGCGGTGCTGGGCGCGATGCTGTTGATCAAGGGTTGATCAGGCTGGACCGGCCTTTTAAAACGTGAATCCCGCCCCGAGTTGGATGTGGGTGAGCTTCGCCCCGATTTCAGGGACGTGCGTGCCCTCCGGTGGAACCTCGGCCTTGGTGGCCAGGGGCTGTGTGTTGTCATGCAGAAGCTGGCCGGTGAAGCCCTGCGTGTAGCGGAAATCGACCGCGACCGGCCCCACGCCCAGGGACACCCCCACATGCCCCACGATGTCGGTGTTCTTGTAGCCCCATTCGAGGTGGGCCTGACCTGGAAAATCCGACCAGGATTCCGATACCTTTAGGACGATCGAGGTTCCCACATATATCCGGGGCACGAACCCGAGGTCGGGCACCCGGGCGCCGAGGAACAACGAAGGCTGCAAGCAGTGCAGGGTGACTTCGGCCTCGGTGACCGTGAAACCGGTCTCCGGATCGGAAAAGAAGGTCGGCTGGCTGCCCACCTTCTGCACGTACTCCAGGGCGTACGAGGCATCGAAGACGCGGCTGGCCATGGGGATATCGTTGCCTAGGCCAACGAACAGGCCATCGCCCTCGTTCTGCAGCCCCACGTCGGCGTGGGTCCAACCGGCGGAAATCTGCATCGCCTGCCCCGGCGAGGCGCCCAACACAACGACAACAGTCAGGAAACCCGCGACCAGAAGGTGAAAACTGAACTTGGTCATGGCGACTCCCACAACAGAAGGAGGGGGATTGGAAATCTCTTGGCGATCATGGGCGAACTTCTGTCCTTCAAACTAGGGAATCCCGGCTCGAAGGTACAGCCCGGCGCTGGATCAGGCGGGGTTCCGCCTCAGGATCACCAGGGTCACGTCGTCGCCGATGGGAGCATCTTCCCGGAAGGTCTTCAACTCATCCTGCAGCTTTTCGAACAGCCCCGCCAGATCGTTGCCGCGCTCGGCGACAAGCAGTTTCTCGAACTGGTCTTCCCCGTATTCCTCGTCGTCGATGCGCTGGGTTTCGGGGATACCGTCGCTGTACAAGGTGATCATGTCGCCGGGCGCCAGGGTCACCTCACCGGTCTTGTAGGAAGATTCCTCGATGATCCCGACGGGCATTCCCGTCGGGCCCAGAGTCTCAACCGCGCCGTCGGTGCGGATCACAAAGGGAGGATTGTGCCCGGCGTTCACGTAGCTCACCTTGCCGGTGGCCGGTTCGAGATAACCCAGGAAGAGCGTCGTGAAACGTACCGTGTCGGTGCAGCAGAAGATCTGCTGGTTGAGCTTGGTGATCAGGGCCTTGGGATCCCACTGCTCATCGATCATGAAGCGCGTCCAGGACAGGATGTGCGAAACCAGAAGGGCGGCGCCGAGGCCCTTGCCCACAACGTCGCCGATCAGGAAGGCATAGCGGCCGTCCTTCATCACCTGCGCGTCGTAGAGATCTCCGCCCACCTCGAAACAGGGCTCGAGCCTGGCGAGCAGGTCGTAACCCTCGCAGGGAGGCAGCACCGCGGGCAGGATGTTGTCGAGGATCTCACCGGCCGTGCGCAGTTGGGCGTCCTGGCGGCGCTTTTCCTCCTCCAGCACATGGTAGCGGGCATGGGTGATGGCCACGGCGATCACGTTGGCCAACAGGGTGAAGGCAGACAGTTGATCCTTGGAGAAACCCTTGCCGGCCCGGGAATCGTCGGCGTAGAGCAGGCCTATGACATCCTCGTTGTCGAACAGGGGAACGGCGATGGCCGAGCGGATGCCCTGGGACACCATGCTCATCATGCCGCCGAAACCCGGATCGTTCAGGGGATCGGAGGTCAGGAAGGATTTCTTCTCCTCCAGGACCTGTTTCATCATGGTGCGACTGAGGGCCAGACTGTCGGCAGGCCGGTTGCCCTGGACCCGCGACGCCTTGTTCACCGGTTCCTTCCGACCCTCCTCCAGCAGCAGAATGAAAACCCGTTCGGGATCCAGCAGGGCCGTTTCCACCAGATCCAGGATGGGTTCGAACATCTCCTCGGGCTCCCGCGGAATCGTCAGCAGGTCGCCTGCCTCGGCCAGGACCTGGAACAGGAGGGATTGCAGATCCCTCTTGTCCTGACGCTCCTTCCGCACCTCGTCCCAGCTCAGCTCATGGTTGGGGACCAGGGTCACCGATTCGTTGAAAATGGACACGCCCACCCCGTCGGGACCCTCGACCCGGAAGGTGATGTTGGCCACCTCGAGCACGTCCCCCGCGAGGATGGGCATGGCTTCGGTCACCTTGGCGCCGTTCAGGAGCGTGCCGTTGTGGCTGCCGAGATCGCACACCGTCGCCAGGGACCCGCTGACCGTGATCTCGGCGTGACGTCGGGACACGCTGGGCTGAATCAGCTTGAGAGTGGCGTCGTCGGCCCGCCCGATCAGGTGGGTGCCTTCCACCAGAACGTGGCGCAGTTCCTCGTTCTCTACCATTCCTACCAGTGTCAGATCCACAGTGGCCCTTTCATCAATAATCGAGGTCGGCGAGCAGGCCCCTCCAGCCGGTGATCAGGGACAGCATCGAATTTTCCCGATTCTGGGCCATCTTCAGGACCAGCAGGCTGCCGTCGGACCTGTTCTCACTATAATTGTTCACATTGCCGACCTCCACCCCTTGGGTGATGGTTGTCGTCTGGCCGAACCGGATGCCGCCGCTCTCCTGTCTCAGGTCCGTGGCCAGCACATCGCCGCCGGGGCTCAAATAATATAGCCGGTCGCCCGCTGTTGCCCAGCGGGGATGAAGCCCGCCCTCGGACGAAACCCGCCAGCGACCGCCCCCCGGAACGATCGATTCCACGAACACCTCGTAGGCGCCGGTTTCATTGGACATGTAGGCCAGCCAACCGCCATCGGGGGAAAAACTTCCCCTCAACTGGTTGTAGGTGGTTTCCCGATAGGTCCGCTGGCCGCCGTCAGGCCCGAAATCGAACAGGCCCAACCTCATCGTGCCGGAGGAATCGATTTCCGTGTAACAGATCGTCGCCCCGTCCCGCGACCAATCGCTCACGTAACAGTCGTTTGCCGACTCGAACACACGCTCGGCGGAACCGGTGCCGAACACCGGCTTCCGGTAGACATTCTGCCGGCCGGAAGCATCGGAGGAATAGGCCAGCCATTTGCCGTCCGGCGACCAGACGGGGCCCAACTCCGTTTCGGTGGCGAAGGTGAAACGGGTCTGCAGATTGCGGGCGATTTCCAGGATCCAGATGTCGAAGGTGCCTCTCTGTCGATCCGGAAAAGCCAGGGCCACGTGGTCCCCGCCGGGCGAAATTTCCAGTCCGATGGTCATCAGGGGATCGCCGAGGGGCTCGCTGTTGTCCCCGTCACGGTCCATCGTGAACATCCGCGAGTTGCCGAAGCCGCCGCCGCCCGAGGCGAAGGCCATGACGTCGGTATCAACGGCGCTCATCACACTCAAATGGGCCGCGGGAATGGCCAGAACCTTGTCGCAGATCGGACGGGACGGGCCCGTGAAATCAAGGGTTTCCAGGGAAAAGGGACGCGCCATGAGGATGTTGTCGTGCACGGTGAGGATATGGTTCCCGGAGTAGGTCGCGGACGATTGGCAGGGCATCAGGACCCTGGACACGGTTCCGTCCACGCTGGCAAGTCGTAGGGAACTGTCCACCCGGCCTGAACCTCCCGAGCGGTCGACCGCTATGTACAGAAAGTGCCGTCCGTCCGGCAACCACTGGGGAAAGCGGTGAGAACGGACCTCGGTGTCCCCCTGAAGATCGGTGACCGGTTCGGGTGTTCCACCGTCGGCCGAAATCCGGTGAATGGATGCAATATGGTTGGGGGCGAACAGGATGGTCCCATCCTCGCCCCAACTGCCCCCCTTGCCGTTGTCCGCCTTGCCGATGGTCACCACCGGCCCACCATTGATATCGACCCTTTCCAGGTTTCCTCCGTCCGTGAAAAAGGCCAGCGTGCGGCTGTTCGGCGACCAGAAGTGGTAGGCCGCGGTCTCGGTGCCGGGAATGGCCCGGGGTTCCATTTCGTCCAGGGCCCGAACGTAAAGCATGTTCTGGCCACCCGAATCGGTCGCGGTGAAGGCCAGGTAGCGGCCGTCCGGGGAAACCTTGACCGGCCCGGGTGACGCCGGGTTCAGATCCAGGCTGAGGGACTCGGGAAGATGGATGGTTGAACGCACCACCGGAATCGGAGCCGGCTTCGGCCCCAGGACTCCCGTTACCCCCAGGAAGCCGACCGCGGCCAGGGCCACGACCAGTCCGGCGGCCAGAATCCAGGGCAGCTTGCCGCGGGAACGGGTGAATTCAGGCATCTCGATCGCGGCCAGGGAGTCCACCGAAAGACCGAGCACCGACGAGGTCGACCCTTCCAGGGCCACTCGCGCCTCACCGATGTCGCGCAGACGGTGCTGTGGATCCTTGACCAGGCAGCGCTGGCAGATCTGGACCAGCAGGGCCGGGGCCTCGTCCGGCAGGGCATCCCAGTCAGGCTCCTTGTGCAGGATGGCCGCCAAGGTATCGGTCGCTGTTTCCCCTTCGAACAGGCGCTGACCGGTCAGCATCTCGTACAGGATGACCCCGAAAGCCCAGATGTCGCTGCGCCGGTCGACCTCATAGCCGCGCGCCTGCTCGGGACTCATGTAGGCCGCAGTGCCCAGCACGGTGCCCGCCCCGGTCAGGGCCTGGGTGATGGTGGGGTGGAAGGACTCGCTGGCGCCACTCTCCCTTGATTTTTCGACGCCAAAGGCCCGGGCCAACCCGAAATCCAGGATCTTGACCTGGCCGTCACCGGCCACCTTGACGTTGGCGGGTTTGAGGTCGCGGTGCACGATGCCCTTTTCGTGGGCGAATTCCAGACCCATGGCCAGTTGCCGGGTAATCTTCTCGATCTCGTTCAGGGGCAAGGGGCCCGCGAGAAGCCGGTTGCTGAGGTCCTCGCCCAGGGCCAGTTCCATGGCCAGGACCGGCTGGCCGTCGGCTTCCTCCAGCCCGTAGATGGCTGCGATGTTCTGGTGCTGCAGGGAGGCCAGCACCCGCGCCTCGCGTTCGAAGCGGGCCTGTCGGTCCGGATCACGGGATAACTCGGCGGGCAGGACCTTCAAGGCGACGTCGCGACCCAATTTGGTGTCACGGCCCCTGAAAACCTCGCCCATACCGCCGCGACCGATCAATTCGCTCACTTCATAAGGGCCGATGACTCGACCGTTCATGTCTGGCTCCCGCCTGAATGGGAAATGGGGATTAAACCATTCTATTTTAGTGGGATTTCACCTCGGCCGCAATCCTACCCGTTCAAAACCATGCTACCGACAGCCTGCGGAATTGGGGCGCGTGCTCAGGAAACCGGCGCGGTGACGCGGATGATGAGAAAGACCATCACCAGGGCGATGAAGTGTTTGATCAGGATGGCCAACAGGCGGCCGAGGAAGGCGTGGCCTCCGATGCGGAGGCTGGGTTCGAGTTTTTCACGGTGGTAGTACTCACCCAGAACCGCCCCGCCAAAGGCCCCCAGGAAACTCCCCAGGATGGCCCCGGCCACGGGCAGGATACCGTTGCCGGCCACCACGCCGGCCAGACCCCCGACAAATGCGCCGATCACCCCGGCTTTCGAAGCTCCCTTCTTCGCCACGTAGAAGGTGCCCACCACGAACTCGATGCCTTCACCGAGCAGGGCCAGGCCCAGCAGGATGGCCAGCAGTTTCCAGGTAATGGGATCGAATCCCGTGACCAGGGCATGGACCAGCGCCAGGCCGATGATGATGAAGGTGCCCCCCAGCCCGAGATAGACGAACAACGAGGCGGTGATCAGCAGCAGTGACCACAGGAAGAACCAGGACCACAAACCGATCTGCTGCAGGATCTCCATTTCAGTGGGCCGCGTGGAAGGATTTCTCCCCCGCCTCCACCGCGAAACCCAGCTTGTTGGCCGCCGGCGGCAAGGTGCAATTGTACCGGTCCGGGTTGTAATCGCACAAAGGGTTGTAGGCGTAGTTGAAATCCAGGTCCACCATACCCTTGGAGTCGATCTTCACGTCGAGATAGCGCCCCGCGCCGTAAGTGTCCTTCCCGCTGGTTTCGTCGTAGAATGGCAGCCACAGGAAATCGCCGGCGGCGGTATCGGCCGGCCCAAACACCTCCAGGTGATACACCTCGCCCTGATTTGAGAAAGCCAGTTTGCCGCGCCGGATGTAGGGCACGACCTGGCCCTTGCGCTTGGTCAGGCTCACGGTGTCGGTTCCCGCCTCGGCGATGAAAGGGGTCTTGAAGCGCAGCTCGGCCTTGGGGAAGTAATAGTTCAGGCCCTCGAAACCCTCGAGGTCACTGGCCGTCAGGGGCGATGTCTCCGCGCGGAAGAACTCCTCGTTCTTTTCGATACGCATCTCCACCAGGGCGATTTCCCATGCTTCGAATTCCTCGGTGCCCATGGCCATGGCGCCCGGGGCCTCCTCCTTGTTCCCGCAGCCGGTCAACAGGATGATGGACAGAACAAGGAGCAGAAGTGCGATTTTCGAGATTTTTTTCATGTCTTTCCTCATGTGGGGATCCTCGGCGATTGGCGCAGATGAAATGATTTCCAGTGGCTATAATAGCATCACCGAGTTCCGGTTTCAAAAACTCGTCCCATTGTTTACCATTACTACTCATTGATTCGACGAATCTTCACCCCATGCCGGCCGGGAGCTCCCGTGAGCACGAGCGAACAAATCGCGACCGAAACTTCCCGGGACCATCCGCCCTTCCTGGTCGAAATGTCCGTCTTCGTCGCCGCGGTGATAGGCCGGATGCCCGCCATGGGCGCCTGGTGGAACCTCGACGACTGGGGCCAGCTGGGCCGCGCCGCAGGTATGGTCGGCCTGGCGGACGGCGCCGGATTCCCCGCCCGCTGGCTCAGCCAGCATCTCTGGTGGGATCTGACCTGGCCGTTGTTCGGCCTCAACTCCGACGCCCACGCCGTGGCCCGGCTCGTGCTGCATGGATTGAGCGCGGTGCTGGTGACCCGGATCGGGGCCCGCGCCGGGCTGGGCGTTCTGCCCCGGCTGCTGGCCGGCTTGCTGTTCGCCGCCTCTCCCCTGGCTTTTACCCCCCTCTACTGGGCCTCGGGCATCCAGGAGCTGCTGGCCGCATTCTTCGCCCTGCTGGCGGTGGAACGGTGGCTGGCCGCCGGGACCGCTGAATCCGGCAATCGTCGCACCCTGCTGGTGGCATGCCTGGCCGCGATCCTTTCGATGCTCGCCAAGGAGGCGGGGCTCGGCCTCCCCCTGCTGTTCCTGGTGATGATGTGGCTGGGCATCGGTGTCCGTCTCGAGGACAAGGCCTTCGCCTGGGCGATGGTCATGTTCATGCTGATGGCGGCCGTCGCCGAGGGTGTCCTGGTGATGAACCACTTCGCCGCCGATCCGTCCGGAACCTACGGCACCGGTGGCATCCAGCGGGGTATGATCAACGTCTGCGTCTACGGCTGGTGGCTGATGTCGCCCGGGCCCATCCTGGCCAGCCAGTTCTACTGGACCCGGCTTCTACCCGGCGGCGCCCTGTTCGCGGCCTGGCTGATCTGGGGCGTGATCCAGTGGCGGCACGGGCGGAAACTCGTCCTGCTGGCCTTCATCGCCGCCCTGCTGTCCCTGGGCCCGGTCCTGCTGTTGAAGGATCGTTTCGTGCCCTATCTCGCCTATCTGGCCGGAGCCGCCGGATCCCTGGCGCTGGTTTCACTGTTGCCGGCCCGTTGGTCCCCGCGGTATCCGGTCCTGATCGTCCTGACAATCGCGGCCACCATCTGGGGCTTCACCGGGATGCGGATCCGCCTGGGCAACCGGGATGAATTGGGTCTGAT
Organism: uncultured bacterium; assembly: GCA_965369705.1. Lineage (GTDB taxonomy): Bacteria > Krumholzibacteriota > Krumholzibacteriia > LZORAL124-64-63 > LZORAL124-64-63 > JAGLCY01. The sequence continues at coordinate 19,784 of CBDURF010000012.1, read as the reverse complement.
CGCCGACCCGGTCGCCCGGGCCACCAGCCTTTCCTGGCAGGCCTGCCGCACCATGTCGGATCTGAAGCGGGTCCAGGGCGGGGATCACCTGCGGTACCTGACCATTTTCCAGCAACCCGTCAGCATCACGAGCGCGGTGCAGGCCGAACGTTTGGGCGAACGCTGGGTGGGCTTGACCGACCTGTACAACGCCCTGCACGGAACCACGGGTCCCGAACTCGTCCTGGGGTCGGACGTCACAATTGTCTGGGCCAGCGGCCTGACCACCAATCCACCCCGGGCGCTGGTCGTAAGTGAAACGGCCACCGGCCTCCGCGTGTGGGGTCAGACCTGGAACGCGTTGCTGTACGCGGCTCTGACCGATATCGGACTGGGCCACTTCGAGCGCGCCCGCCGGCACCTGGTCAAGGCCGCCGCCATGAACAAGGAAATGATCCTGTTCATCTTCGATGAAGGCCAGATGGTCATTCCCCTGGCCATGGTCGTGGAAAACAAGGAAGAATTCGTGGACTGGACGGTGGCCCTCCTTAACCAAGGGGGCTCGCCGCACGAGGTCGGCGGCATCCAGGACATGTTCTTCAATCTGTTGAGCAGCTGTACGGGCCGAAGCGTCGGAGACCTGACCACCGGCAGCCACCTGATTTCGGGCAGTGAACCCGCCCGGGGCGACAAGAACAAGGGAGAATGAAGTGGATGGATTAACAGCCAGCCTAGCGCGCCAAATTGGACCCTGGACCCTAATGCAAATGGTCATGGCCTTCGGTTTCATTCTTGCCGGCTTCATCCTGCGGGCGGTCCTCAATTCGATCGTGGCCCACAGACTGATCGCCCTGGCGGAAAAAACGGAAACCGAGGCCGACGACGTCGCCAGCGCGGCAATCGTCAGCCCCCTGGGCCTGATCCTGCCCGTGGTCGGCGTCTACCTTGCGGTGCGCACCATGTTGTCGGCGCGCCCCGAGTGGGTGGTCACCTCGGACAAGATCTTCATGGTGGTCAGCGTCCTGGTGATCACCTGGACATTATTCAAGTTGACCGATGCCCTGACCATCCTGCTGAACGAACTGGCCGCGAAGACCGATTCCAAACTCGATGACCAGGTCGTCCCCCTGGTGCGCAAGGCCCTGAAGATCTTCATGGCCATCCTGGCTTTCATCCTGATCGCGCAGAACCTGGGTTATTCCGTATCCGGGCTGCTGGCCGGACTGGGTATCGGCGGCCTGGCCCTGGCCATGGCCTCGAAGGATACCCTGGCCAACCTGTTCGGCTCGATCATGATCCTGATAGACAGACCCTTCCACGTCGGCGATTGGATCACTTTTCCCGGTGGCGACGGCGTGGTCGAGGAGGTCGGCATGCGCTCCACGCGCATCCGCACTTTCGCCAAGACGGTGGTCTCCATCCCCAATCAGGCCCTGGCCAACGCCACGGTTGAGAACCACTCGCTGATGCCCAAACGGCGCATCAAGTTCACACTGGGCGTGACCTACGAATCCACGGTCGATCAGGTCAGCGGGTTGGTGGCGCGCATCGAACAATACCTGAAGAGCAACCCCGACATCGATCAGGAATTCATGCTGGTCAAGTTCACCACCTTCAACGATTCGAGCCTCGACATCTTCGTCTACTGCTTCACCGTGACCACCGACTGGACCAAGCACCTGTCCGTGCGCCAGGACGTGAACCTGAAGACAATGTCGCTGGTCGAGGAGATGGGCATGAGTATCGCCTATCCCACGCAGACCGTGCACCTGGTGGGAGAAAGCGAGCTGCCCGCTCCGGCGGAATAGAACTCATTTCGAAACCCCGGTTGTTGCGAGGTCGAGCGGCGTCGCTTTTCCCCTGTATCTTTCTTTCCCCATCTGGGAAGTGATGTGCTACAAATCAATGATCAACATCCATCATGATCGCCAAACCGGGAGCAGATCCCATGACCTGGACTCGACGCGATTTCCTGAAGACCGCCGCCGTGGGCGGGGCCGTAGCCACCGCCGGGGCCCTGACCTCCGGCCGGGCCTTGGCCGATTTCACACCCCTGAAGAGCAAGAAGAAATTGAAGATCCTGATCCTGGGCGGCACCGCTTTTTTGGGGCCCGCCGTGGTGCACGTGGCCCGCAGCCGCGGTCACGAGGTCACCCTGTTCAACCGCGGAAAAACCAACAAACACCTGTTTCCCGACCTGGTCAAACTCAAGGGCGACCGGGACGGCGACCTGACGGCCCTGGAAACCGGTAGCTGGGACGTGTGCCTCGACACCAGCGGGTACATCCCCCACATGGTCAAGGTCTCGGCTGAACTGCTGAAAGGGCGCATCGACCAGTACATCTTCATCTCGTCGATCTCCGTCTACGCGGACTTCAAACAGCGCGGCCTGAACGAAAAATCGGCCGTCGGCGTGATCACCGACGAGGAGATTTCCACCGCGCTGACCATGAAGGACATCACCGGCCTGAACTACGGCCCGTTGAAGGCGCTGTGCGAACAAGCCGCGACCGAGACCTTCGGCAAGAAAGCCTGCAACATCCGGCCGGGACTGATCGTGGGCCCCAGGGACCGCAGCGACCGCTTCACCTACTGGCCCGTGCGCATCGCCAGGGGCGGCGAAGTGATGGTCCCGGACAAGCCGGAGATTCCCACCCAGGTCATCGACGTGCGCGATCTGGCCGAGTTCATCGTCAGATGCTGCGAAAAGGACACCGGCGGGGTGTTCAACGCCACATCGCCGGCCGAGGAATTGACGATGGGCGAGCTGTTCGACACCTGCAAATCCGTATCGGGTTCCGACGCCACCTTCACCTGGGTCGATACCAAGTTTTTGGAGGAGAACGAGGTCGAGGCCTGGAGCGACATGCCGGTGTGGGTACCGTTGGACGGTGACGACGCCGGGCATCCCTTCGTGAACATCGACCGGGCGCTGAAGGCGGGCCTGACTTTCCGGCCGATCAGCGAGACGGTGCGCGGGACTCTCGACTGGTGGGACACCGTTCCCCAGGAGCGCAAGGACAAGCCCATGCGAAGTGGTCTGACGGCCGAGCGCGAGGCCGAGCTGCTCACAAAGTGGCGCGAACTGAAGGGGTAGCGGAGCCACGACCGAAAACCTGGCGCCGGGCGGCGCCCGGGACCGAACAATTCGATGGTCAGGCATGGTTTTTCTTGTTAAAATTTTGACAGGAGATTCCAGGGGTGGGCGATGTTGTTTCGTGAGGTGCGGGCTCTGTCGACCAAATCCAGTAAGTCATTGCTTCCGGTGGTGATCGCCTCAATTGCAGAACAGTTTGAACTGATCACTTCTGATGAGGACGAGGTCCAGGAAGCCTGCAACCGGATTCGAGATCTGGTTTCCCATCCCTTTACACCCTCCGACATCAAATCCCTCCGCCGGCTTTCCCGGCTTCTGGGTGAAACCGATGAATCCACGGCCCGTCCGGTCCTGGAGCTTTTCGAAGAACTCCTCCCCGGGCTGGATCGCCCGTGGCCCCATCTGGTCCCGCTGCTGGAATCATCCGACCAAGGCCTTGCCAACCGAGGGCTTGATCTGACGCTGGGGCTGATCGAGGAAGGCCGTTTGGCCCTGGACCGCGGGGTACTGCGCCGGTTTGTCCGGATCCTGGAGCAGGAGGATGATCCCCCTTCCCGTGCAAAGGCCCTTTCACGTCTGCGGGACACGGTGGGCGATTGTTATCGTCCCGGTGGAACAGCACCTGGCGGAGGCCTCGACCGGTTGTTCTTTTACGACCCCGACCCCGGCCTGCGCCGTCTGGCCGCCTCCCTCCTCGACCTGGAGGGGGGGCCCGCCCCCGCGGCTGTCGCAGAACGGTTGCTGGGCAAGAGGGCCTATAAAATATTTGCCCCGTACCTGACCTATACGCGGGCCAGCCATGGGGATCTGGTTTCCCTGTGCGGAAGCAGGCGCCTTTCACGGCGCGTGGTTGAGATGTTCAGCACCGCGACGAGGGATCACGGAGAGGCTTTAGTCCGCACGGCCATCGCAACTCTGGGCTGGAAAAGCGTCAACCAGGGGTTGCGCCTGGAAACCTACGTTGAACTCACCTGGCCCGGCATCTTCCCTTTGTATGTCCGTCCGGAAGAAGTGAAATTGTTCGCCACGGATCCTCCCCCCGCTTCAGCGGGACCCTGTCATCTCGTCGTGGCCCAGGGTGGGATCGTTGCGCAGACGGACAAACAGGCCGCGAGGAATGATCCCATCGACCGGTTCCGGCGGATGAATATCGACCACGCCGAGTTGCTCGGTGAAATCCTGGAAGTGGCCCCGCCCGTAAAAGCGAAGATCCTGCGGATCATTGCCCTGATGGATTCCGTGGTGGATGCCTTCAGCGAACTGTTCGGGGAACTTGTGGAGGAATACCGGATCCTGCCCGATGTCTGGGGCCGGTTGCGGAAGCGGGCTTTGGCGGGCCTGGAGGAAAAACCGCGGGACGGGGCCTTGTCCGCCGATCTCACCCGCCTGGTCCTGGCGTTCGAGGATCCGTCCAACCTGGGTGAAGTACGTACGATTCACGGTCTGAAACGATATCTCCACCAGACGGGGCTCAAGCGGGGCTTCGAGACCGTGGCAACGGACCAGTCACCCAACCGAACGGTGGACATGCTGCTGCTGCCGGGCCACGGAGCGTCCGTCAGGGGCCCGACCATCCGGTACGCAGAGCTCGAACCGGGGATCGAACCCGAATCCCATCCCTGGCTACCCCAGCCGGTACGCATGGTTGTCGACGGTCTGTCCTGGCAACTGTTGCACGGCACCACCTCCTTCCCCGGCCTGGACATTTTCATTTTCGGAAACGAGGTCCACTATTACATCTCCTTCCGAAATCACCCGGCCTTCCTGAGGGTTGATTTCTCTCCTCCCCAGAGGGGCGGGATGCTGGACCTGGAATATTACGGGGTCAGCAACTACGAGGCCGACCTCCATCCGAATATCAAGCTAAACGCCATCCGCCGTTTCTTCCGGGCCATGGATCTGGATGTGCGGATCGAGGGGATGCGCCTTTTTGTCCGCTACGACAAGGAGCGCTGCCACAGCCTGGCCGACCTCGTCGACAAAGTCGCTTCCCTGTTCCGCTTCGCACCGTTCCTGATGGACGTGGACTGGGTCGTCGGATCCCTTCAGTTCCCGCCCAAAATCCGTGCCGCCATCGCCGGCGCGTGGGCGGAACGATTCCGGCGGTCGGGTATCTTACCCGTGGAATCGATCTTGACCAAAAACCGCCGACAGATCCTGGTGGACCGCGTCCAGGGGCCGGCGGGCGAAGTCGAAAAGGTTTGGGACGGCAAAGGCGCCTACAAGGATCGTTTCCTGGGACAGCCTCCGCCGGGATTGTGGAAACGCCTCGAACAAGAGGTCGTCCGATTGGGCCTGCCACCCCCCGCGCCCAGGGCCAAGGCCGGTGGCTGCCCGCTTCCCTTGTTGGAAATCCATCGCGACATCCTCGATCCTGTTCGCCAAGGAGTCGAGTCGGGGCAGCTGTCCGTCCGGAACGGGACCCTGCATCCGGCAAATCCGGATCTTTTCAGACTGGAACACGAGGCGGAGCGGGTGGCGGCCATGTTGACCGGGGAAAAAACGACCGCCGGCAAGGCCGTGGAGATGGCCCGACCCCTGGCTTACCTGGAGAAATTCTTTTCCTTCGAACCGACGGGATACGTTGGTGGGCTTCGGGTGGAGAAGGGTCGGCTCCCCCTCCGCGGGAGGATGTTGAAGGTGTATGCGGGCCGGGACCAGCACGGAGTCATTCGACTGGGCATGTATTCATTGCATGACCGGCTCTTTCTTCATCGAAAAAGTCGTTCCGGGACCTGGCAATCCAACGCGGTCGTCGATGCCGAAAGGCTGTGGGCCTTGATGCGCAGCGCCAACTACGTGGGTGACTCGCCGGTTGGCGGGGAAACAGACATCGGGGAAACGCTCCGGGATCTGAGGCACCTGGCCGCACGACGGGAACCAGGCCAGGGCGCGGGTCTGACCGGGGATGATGATATTCTGACGGGTCTGGCGGCAGCGCCCGGGCGGGCCGTCGGCCGGGCCCTGTTCGGGACGGAGGGTCGGCAACCCGAGGATATGGCCGGATCCATTCTCGTGGCCCGGGAAGTCCGGCCGACCGACACCCAGTATCTATTCCAGGCATCCGGAGTGATCAGCACCGGGGGAGCCGTGTTGAGCCATGCGGCCCTGCTGGCCATCCAGTTCGGAAAACCGGCCATGGTGGTCGAAGGACGTTGGGACGACAGGGAAACGACGCCCACGTTGCGCTTCAAAGTGACCAAATACAGGAACCGCGAAAGCGTGGTTCACGGCCTGAACGTTTGCCGAAGGACCGTGGTTTCCGAGGGATCAAGCAAATTGGTGGAAGGGGACCTGCTGATTCTGGACGCCGACGAAGGGGTTGTCCAGGTCCTGGGCCAGGAGGCCGACACTCTCGTCCTGTGGCATGGATTCCGGTTGCTGGGCAAGGCCAACGCTGCGATAGAGATGGCCAGCGCTCCCCGGGAGATCCTGGAAATCCGGGCTCAGCAGCTGCGGGCCCGCCACCAGATCCGGAAAGCCATCCACCGGATCCACAACCCCTCCATCGCTTCCTTCGCCCTGGAGGAAATCGTGGTCGGAGATGGTCTGGCGGGGATGAGAACCGCGGACCGCGCCGAAATCCTGGCCGACCTCCTGGCCAATCCCGTGGTGACGGCTGAGGTCAGGGTCAAACTGCAGGAAACCACGGCCCGTTTGGTGGACCGCTACCGGAGCGCCTCGATCGAGTATCGAGAATTCACCCCGTCGGCCCGCTACATGTTTGAGGTCCTGGGGCTTCGCCTCCGCTGCCTGCGCTGGAGGGAATCCCTGACCATGGCCATGGAAGTCCAGCGCGGGTGTGGGATGAATGGGAACCACGCCCCTGAAGCGGACGGCCTGCCGGAAGACGATCCCGCCATTGCCCGCCTCGGGGAACTGGGAAGACAACTGAAGCGGCAATTGAAGAATGATGGTCCTGAAACCCGGCACCTCCTGCGTCGTCTGGAGCGCCTGGACCAGGTACTCCCCCGGAAGATCCTGATGGACGGGCCCACGAGGCGCATCACCGCCGGGCTGGCGGCCGCGGACGCCAAGGCCCTGTCCCGGGCGGCGGACCGGATGATCCTTTTTCCGCGGGAGTGCGGACTGGAAATGCACTCCCTCTTGGGTTGGAAAGCCGCCAACCTGGCCGAGATGGACCGGCTGGCGGGGCTGGAAACAGCGCCGCCCTGGTACACCCTGACGAACACCGCCTTCCGGCGGATGCTGGCCCAAGCTTTGACCTCCAGCCCGGTGGTAAAGGAGCATCTCGGGGGCGGATCCCACACCCTCGGCGCCGCCATCACCGGAGTGCTCGAACTGCCCAGAACGGACCATGCCGGCAAGGCGGATCTCATCCGGAAACTCTGGCTGGAGGTCCCCTTTCCCGAGGATCTGGCGGCCGATATCGCCCGGGCCCATGCCCGCCTGCAGGACCAAGCGACCGAAGAGATCTTCGTGGCCCTGCGTTCGTCTTCCTGTGACGAGGATTCCGAAACAGCCATGCGGGCGGGGGTATACGACACCTTCCTTTTCGTTCGCGGGATCAAATCGGTGCTTGAGCACATCAGGCTGACCTGGAGCGGACTATGGACTGCGCGGGCACTCTACGGAAGAGAGGTGGATGGCGATATCCGGAAGCAGCCGGCCGGCGGACTCATCGTGCAGCGCATGGCGCGGTCCCGGGTTTCAGGGGTGCTCCAGACCGTGAATGTGGCCAGCGGGAACCTGAGAGAATTGATGATCAGCGTCGGGCTCGGCCTCGGTGAAGGGATCGTTTCCGGCCGGGCGGCCGCCGATTTGATCACGGTGGTCAAGGACCAGGGGCCGGACAGGGATCCGGTTCACTTCAACTACCTGACCAACGACAAACCGGAGCAGGTTGTTTTTGATCAGCGCCAGGGCCGCGGAACCTGTCTGGCCGAAACCCTCTATCACCAAAGGCTGCGGCCCGCCTTGGAATACACCGAATTGTGCGAGGTGACACGAAAGGCCATCACCCTGGAAGCCGCCTACGGTTACCCCTTGGATATCGAATTCGCCCTGGAGGGTGACCGGTTGTGGCTTCTGCAGGCCCGTCCCATCGCCACCATCCAGGCCGAGTCCCAGACTACCTTGGACCGTTATCCCTTGAAAGAGCAGGCGAAACCCCAACCTTCGACGGGAGATTGAAGTGATCAGGAAACAAGACTCTCTGGATTTCCATGCAAAAGGACGGCCCGGGAAAATCGGGGTGTGGCCCACGAAATCCTGCCTGACCCCGCGTGATTTTCGGATGGCGTACCTGCCGGGCGCCACCTACCCGTCGGCGGAAATCGCGGCCAATGAAATGGAAGTGTTCAAATACACTTCCCGCGGCAATCTGGTGGGGCTCTTCACGGACGGCTCGGCCGTGCCCGGGTTGGGCGACGTGGGCCCCTGCGCCGCCAAACCCATGCAGGAGGGAATGGCCATCCTGTTCAAACGCCTGGCCGACATCGATGTATTCGATCTCGAGCTCAACCCGACCGACGTCGATGGTTTCGTGGAAACCGTAAGGCAGCTCGAACCCACCTTCGGGGCCGTCAATCTCAAGGACATCAAGGCGCCGCACGGGTTGAAGATCTACCGCCGTCTGCAGGAGACCCTGGAGATCCCGGTATTCCACGAAAATCTATACAGTACGGCCGTGGTGGCGACGGCGGCCTTGATCAACGCCTTGGAACTGGTGGACAAACGTGTGGAAGACTTGAAGGTGGTCATCTGCGGAGCCGGAACCGTGGGAATCGGCTGCGCCAGACTGTTGCGCAAGCTGGGCATCAAACCGTCAAATTGCCTGATGTACGACATCGACGGACTGATCCACAGCGATCTGGAGAACCTCAACCCCTACCAGTTGGAATTCGCCAGCGACAACAAACAGCACACCATGGTTGCCGGGCTGGAGGGGGCCGATGTTTTTCTGGGAGCTTCGGCCGGCGGGGTCCTGACCATGGACATGATCCGGACCATGAACCGGTTCCCCATCGTTTTCGCCATGGCCACTCCGGAACCGGAAATAGGGTACGAGGAGGCCCGGGCCAGCCGGCAGGACGCCATCGTGGGCACGGGTCTCGGTCAGTATCCCAACGCCATCATGGATGTCCTGAGCTTTCCCTACATTTTTCGCGGGGCGCTTGACGTGCAGGCCACCAGCATCACCGAGGGCATGCTGCTGGCTGCGGCGCGGTCCCTGGCCGAACTGGCCAGGGAGGAGGTGCCCGAGGAGGTGGAACGCGCCTACGGAGGCCAGCGCTTCAACTTCGGTCCGGAATACCTGCTGCCCAAACCCCTGGATCCGCGGATCTTCCTGCGTGAGTCGGCGGCCGTGGCGCGCATGGCCATTGCCGAAAACCTGGCCAACGTGACCACGGGCATGGAGGATTACGAGGGGCGATTGTCGATCCGGCTGGGCACCGGACGGGAGAAGATGCGCGAACTCATCATGCGTGCGCGCCAGAAGGAAAAGCGGGTTGTATTCACCGAGGGCACCAACGAAACCATTCTGCGGGCCTGCGGCCAGATCCTGGACGAAGAAATCGCCAAACCGATCCTGCTGGGTTCGGAGGAGGTCATCCGGGACAAGCTCTCAAACCTGGGCTTCGACCTGAGCGGAGCAACCATCGTCGACCCTGCCCGCAGTCCCCGATTCGAGCAGTATTGTGAAGAATATTTCCAGATGCGGCAGCGTCACGGCGTCATCAGGGCCACGGCCGCGGAACGCCTGCGCCAGCCGGATTGCTTCGGAGCCATGATGGTCCACAGCGGCAGCGCGGACATGATGATCGCCGGGTACTCCACGCACTTCACGGAATCCCTGTTGACGTTGTTGGAAATCGTCGGCCCGGCTCCGGGTGTCGAACGGGTCTCCAGTCATCACCTCGTCCTGATGTCCAACGACGTCGTGGTGTTGGGCGACTGCGCGGTCAACATCAACCCCACCGCCGAACAGCTGGCCGAAACGGCGTTGCTGGCCGCAACCACGAGCCGGTCCCTGGGGCTCGAGCCGCGGGTGGCCATGCTCTCCTTCAGCAATTTCGGCAGCGCCCCCCATCCCAACGCCCGCCGGGTGCAGAAGGCCGTGGAAATCGCCCGGGCCAGGGCTCCCGAACTTGAAATCGAGGGAGAGATGCAGCTGTCCACCGCCCGCAACGAGGCCCTTCGCGACGAGGTGTTTCCCTTCGCCCGCCTGACGGGCGATGCCAACGTCCTGATCTTTCCCGATCTCGAGTCGGGAAACCTGACGATGCAGGCCCTCACCTATATGGCGGAGGCCATACCCATCGGGCCGCTTCTCATGGGAACAAGGTTGCCCGCTCACGTCCTGCAGTACGGTTCTTCAGTCCAGGAGGTGGTGAATCTGACCACGGTGGGGGTTGTGGAGGCCTCAGCGGAGGGATAACGGTGTTCTACTCGATGACTTCGGCCACGATGCGGCGGGCTGCTTCGGCGTCGTCAAAGGTGACGAAGATTTCCACCGGCCCGGTGATCGGATTGACGGCGACCATCCGTCCGAATCCGAACAGATCCTGGATCTGTTCACCCTTGGCCATGTAGGGGATCCCCGCTTGGTCCAGTCGACCTTCGATGAGGATCAGCAGGGCCTCTTCGCGCGTAACGAGGACCGGAACCAGTTCCAGGTTCGGGTCGGGGTCGGAGCTGTGCTTCATGGAAGCTTCTCCCGGATTCAATCTTCTTCCAGCGCCGTCACCAGATCGGTGAGGGCCTTCTTGCCGTCGCCGAACATCATAAGGCAATTGTCCGCCGCGAACAACGGGTTCGGGATGCCCGCGTCCGCGTCGATACCCGGACCGATGACCTGAAGGATGATGTCCGCCTTGGGGAACACCTCGTCGCGGGTCTCGACCGAAGCGCCCTTGTCGCTGTATTCGGACGTGAGGAAACCGGCTTCGTCGCCGGCCCCCTGCTCCACCATCACCTCAAACCCCACCTCGATCAGCGGTTGCACTGAAGCCGTCACCAGCGCCACGCGCCTTTCGCCCGGAAAGGTCTCCCTGGCGAAACCAACAATCATGATGATCTCCTGACTTGGAATTTCGCCGACCCGAGGATGGCCGGATCAAAAACGGATATTGCCTCCCAATTAAGGAACACCCCGGAATTTACGCTACTCACCTCTGTTCCAGGCCGCTCAATTCCAATCAGTTCAAACCTTTGTGGCCCATGACCCCGGTTTTGGAAAAATTTATTCTTGCCCCTGATAACCACTATGATATCCTCGAAATGCAGGGAAGCGGACAAGACCAGGCTGGATGGATCGGTTCTCGTAGGATCGCAAAGGAGAGGGGAACATGATGAAGAAACTGCTCATGATCGTTGTGGGGCTCTGCCTGGGCGCGGGTCTGGTCCAGGCCGGTACCTTCACCTATGGATGGGAGGACGGCGGCACCGTTCTTGGCTTCTACGGCACCAATGTCGATGAATCCGATGTCATGTTCGTTACCGCGGTGGGCGCTTCGGACCCGATCCATTCGGGCACCGGCTCGTTGAAGCTCGAGGACAACATGGCCAGCGGCACTCCCCAGGCCTTCGTGGTCTACGTGTGGGGTTTGGAGCTCAACGACACGGTCAGCGCCAGCTTCTGGCGTTACGACGTGACCCCCGCGGCGGCTCCCTCGTGCCGGATCTGGGGCCACTGGAACGACGCCCTACCCGACGACTACTTCGATTACAACGGCAGCGCCAGCGGCCAAAGCGAGTACGGACCGGGCACTGGTTGGGACCAGGCCATGTTCAATTTCGTCAATGTCGACGGGCACACTGGTCTGGTGATCCAGTGCCGCACCTACTCCAGTCCGGGCGACATCGTCTACATCGACGACCTGGAAGTCACCATTCCCGATCATGCGTCCATCATGCTGCCGAACGCGAGTTTCGTCGGCATCGAGGAATCCTCCTTCGGTTCGGTGAAGGCGCTCTATCGGTGATGCGAACATAGGAGTTTCGCCTGGAAAAAAAAGCCCTCCGGCGAACGGCCGGAGGGTTTTTTCTTTCCAAAATGGGAATCCCGCGGGCGATTCCCGGTCAGATCGGCCGGGTCGCCCGGGCCAGCCACTGTTTGTGGTCCTTGTCCAGGCCGCGCGCCAGTTCGCGGTAGACCCGTTTGTGGTAGGCGTTCAACCAATCGATCTGATCCCTGGTCATCAGCTTCTTGTTGATCAGCCGGCGGTCGATGGGACACAGCGTCACGGAATGGAAGGAGTACCAGGTCTTCCCCTTCCTGCTCAGCTTCTCGTTCTTCAGGACAAAGGCCAGGTTCTCCACCCGGATGCCGAAGCGGCCGTTTTCGTAGTGCCCCGGTTCGATGGACATCAGGTTGCCCTCCACGAAAGGCGGACTGACCAGGTTCTTCAGGCTGTGCGGCCCCTCATGAACACCAAGGTACTGCCCCACGCCGTGACCGGTGCCGTGGGCGTAGTCCTCACCGATCATCCACAGCGCCCGCCGCGCGAACATCTCGTTCCGCTGCCCGGTCGTTCCCGCGGGGAAGGGTGTCATTGTGCAGTCGATGGTGCCCATCAATACGCGGGTGAAGCATTCGATCTGCCGACCAGTAGGCTTGCTCAGAGCCACCGTGCGGGTGATATCCGTGGTGCCGTCGGGATACTGGCCGCCGCTGTCGATGAGGTAGAGACCCCGCGGCTTCAGCTTGGCGTCGGTTTTCTTGGTGGCGCTGTAGTGGATGATCGCGCCGTGCGCCGCGTAACCGCTGATCGTGCCGAAGCTGCAGTCCTTGAAACCCGCCCCTTCGGCCCGGAAGGCGGTCAGCTGGTCGGAGGCGGACATTTCGGTCACGCCGCCCTTGGGCACGGCCTTTCCCAGCCACTTGAGGAACTTGACCATGGCCACGCCGTCACGGCGGTGGGCCTCGGCGATGCCCTCCATCTGCCGGGCGTTCTTGACCGCTTTCATGGCCGTGATGGGGGAGACCGCGAAATGGAAGTCCGAGCCCTTGAGCTTGGCGAACACCCGGTGGTTGGTCGTGCCCGGATCGATCCACACCTTCTGCTTCTTCTTGCCGAGATCCGCCAGATCAGCCCAGATGTCGTCGTAACCCTTGATCCGGGCCCTGCCCTTCAGAGCGGTCACGGCTCCCTTGGTCACCTTGCGTTCGTCCACGTACAGGGTGCAGCCGCGGAGGGTTATCACCGCGTAGCTGACCACGACGGGCGTGAACTCGATATCCGCCGACCGGATATTCAGCAGCCAGGCCACCTGGTCCAGCGCGCCGATCACGTGCACTTTGGCCCCAACTTCCCCCATGGCCTCGCGCACCCTCTTCAGCTTGCCGGCCACGGTTTCCCCCGCGTACTTCACCGGGTGGTTGACCATGGGCGCCAAGCTGGATTCGGGCCGGTCGGCCCACAGCTGACCCACGAGATTGGGGGTCACGAACTTCACCTTGATGCCATGGGGCGCCAGGGCCCTTTCAAAACTCTGGGCCGCGGAAACCGATACCACACTGGGATCCAAGCCCAGGGCCTGGCCCTTCTTCAGCTGCTTCGCCACCCAGGCCGGCATCCCCGGAGTGCCCGGTTCGCCCATCTTCATCAGGTCGATGCCCGATCCCGGCAGCTCCTGCGAAGCCTGGAGGAAATAGCGTCCATCGGTCCACAGTCCGGCTTTGCGCATACCGACGACCAGTTCTCCCATCGAGCCGGTGAAACCGCTCAACCAGGCGCGGAATTTGTAGTTCTCGGGAAGGTACTCACTCTGGTGAGGATCGGCGCTGGGAACGTAGTAGGCGTCGATGCGGTTTTTCTTCATGAGCTTGCGCAGGGCGGCGACTTTCAGACGGGCGTTCATTTCATCCTCCGTTGGCCATGGTTCTCACCTTTGCGATTGTATGAAGCATCGGTTCAATATAGAGTATCCGGGCGACAGCCGCGTACTTGTTTTTATCCGTGAAACCAATCCGACGGAAAGACGACATGTCCGAATCCCAGGAAGAAAAATACACCCACCCCGATTCAGGACGCCGTCTCTCGCTGTTCTCGATCGCCACCCGCAGCCGGGCCTTCGTCCTGCTGTTCGCCATGTTGGTCCAACTCCTGTTCAGCGGGATGTTCCATGAGGGACAGATACTCCCCATCCTCCTGAGGGGAGGCGTCCTTGTTGCTGCCATCTTCATGACCGCCGACCGGAAAAACCATTTGATCATCGGTTTGCTCCTTGGCGTTCCGGCCCTGATCCTGACTTCTTTCATCCACCCTTTAAATAACCAAATCCTGGGCTGGATCACCTACGTCAACGTCCTCTTCCTCTACCTTTTCATCCTCTGGCTGATGCTGGGACAGATCTTCAACGCACGGGTCATCACCCTGAACACCATCGGCCTGGCCCTGTGCACCTACATCCTTATCGGAATGGTCTGGATCCTTTTCTACACTCCGGTGGCCACCATGGACCCGGACGCCTTCACCCGCCCCATTCTCGACGAACCCGACCCCCTCCACACCCTCACCTATTTCAGCTACGTCACGCTGGCCACCCTGGGGTATGGGGACATATCTCCCGTATCCACCCTCGCGCGCAACCTGGCGATCCTGGAGGCCGTGACGGGCACACTGTTCCTGGCCGTGCTGATTTCACGGCTGGTGGGGTCCTATTCTCGAAACGCAAAAGGAAAAGGGCGAATCCGCAGGGATGGTCAGTAGCCGGGATCCAGGGGCTTTTCAAACTCGATCTCGTCGCGGATGGGAATGCCGTAATAACCGATTTTCGGCACGTTGGGCTTCAACAGGCGGATCTTTGTCATGCCGCCCAGGCGAGTGCGGGTGATGATGAAACCGCGCTTCTGGAAGAAACGGTGGGCGTCCAGGTTGTCGTTGGTGGTGATGGCCCAGATCTTCGTGCAGCCGGCCTTCAGGGCGATTTCCTCCACCCTTTCCAGCAGCAGGGATCCGATGCCCATGAACTGGCACAGGGAATCGATGGTCACCAGTTCGCAGTCGTCCCCGTTGATGTGGTAAGTGATCAGCCCGACCCGTTCATTGCCTTCGGTGGCGATGAAACCGGGCAGTTTGTGGGGGTCATGCACCTCGTCGCGGGACACCACGAATTCGCCGCCGAACAACAGTTCGGTGCGTTCCTTGACCCACACGCGGTCATCATCGGAAAGTTCGGAGATCCTCATGGAGATTTCCCTGAAGAACCGGTCGATGCCCGTGGGCAGGGCCGGAAAGATTGGTTTGGCTCCCGGATTCATGGATCCAAAATGTGTCGCGGGTATGGGCGGCGCAAGGCGGGGAATATGAAATTTTTTTGTTGACCTGGGTCAATCGCCAGCAGGTGCGCAGTCGGTCATGTCCCCCTGCAACTTGGCGACGGCGTGGGGAACTGCGTCCCAGACCGCGGCCAGATTCTCTGTCGCCGCCCGCGGGCTGCCGGGCAGATTGATGATCAGGCAGCCGGCGCGGATGCCGGCGATCGCGCGGCTGACGATGGCGTGGGGAGATTTTTCGAGACTGGCCGCCCGCATTCTTTCGCCGAACCCCGGCAGTTCCCGGTCGATCACGTCCCGTGTCGCCTCGGGCGTCACATCGCGGGGAGAAACGCCGGTACCGCCGCAGGTCACCACCAGGTCGCACAATGGCTCGTCGGCCCAGGCGGTGAGCCGGTCGGCGATCTGATCCCGCTCGTCGGACAGGATGTCCAGCCGGACAACCTCCACCCCCCGCTCACCCAGGAATTCCGCCAGAGCCGGACCACTGGTGTCCATGCGCTCACCACGGCTGCCCTTGTCGCTGAGAACCAGAATGCAAGCCCGCAGAGTCCGGGAATCCTGGTGGGAGTGGCCGGTCATGGCGTTGGCTCGTCTTCGGCGATAAAAGTCCCGCTCTTGCCGCCCGATTTGAACAGCAGGCGCACCGGCCCGATGGCGAGGGATTTATCCCGCCCCTTGCACATGTCGTAGACCGCCAGGGCGGCCACCGAGGCGCCGGTCATGGCCTCCATCTCCACTCCGGTCTTCTCCCGGGCCCGCACCGTGCAAACCACTCGGACGGTGCCGGCGGCCTTGTCGAACGTGAACTCCACCGCAACGTGATGGATGGCCAAAGGATGGGCCAGAGGGATGAGATCGGAGGTTTTTTTCACTGCCGTAATGCCGGCAAGACGGGCGACGCCGAAGACGTCGCCCTTGGCGACGCCACGATCCAGGACCGCGGTCAGCAGTTCGGGGCCCAGCCGGATGACGGCCTCGGCCCGGGCCTCACGGTCGGTCACGTCCTTGCCGCTGACATCGACCATGTGGGCTCGGCCCTCACCGTCGAAATGGTTGAAAGACACGTTGGGTCCTCCTCTGTCCGGTCTCAGCGGACAAGAGTCATGCGCTTGACTTCGTGCACCGATCCGCTGTCCAACCGGTACAGGTAGATTCCCGCGGCCACCTGGCGGCCGCCGTCATCGGAACCGTTCCAGACGACCTCGTGATCCCCGGCCTCCAGGTCCTGACGCACCAGGGTCTTGATCCGGTTGCCCGCCACGTCGAAGATCGTCAGGGTGGCCCGGCCCGCCGCCGGCAGGCTGAAGTAGATCGTGGTCATGGGATTGAAGGGATTCGGCACGTTCTGGCCCAATCTGGCGGGCAGGGGGATCTCCGCATCGTCCACCGCGGACCCGGTCGGAATGCTGATGCTGTAGACTCCCTTGCCGTGGGTCCCGGCCACCACCAGGCCGTCGACCGAGCGGGTCGCCAGCTGATCCACGACCACGTTGCCCATCAGGTCGGGAGCCTCCAGGTTCCAGTAGGTCGTCGCACCTGTCAGGAAGAAGGTCGAGTACAGACCCGTGCTGGTGCCGACGAAGTAGATGTCGATGCCCCCGAAGGGCACGATGGCCACGGCCCGGATGGAAGGACCGTCGGTCCCCGCCAGATTTCCTTCGTGCTGGGTCCAGGTGGCGCCGCCGTCATCGGTGTAGAACAGGCTGACCACGTTGTAGTTGGACACACCCAGCAGCACTTTCTGATCGTTGTTCGGATGAATGGCGATGCTGGACACGTAACTGCCGGCGCTGAAGGCGGGCCCCATGTTCAACTGCGTCGGGGCCGAAAAAGCCGGCGTCGAAGCGGCGTTGTTCAGCCGATAGACCTTCCCGCCGGCCGTGCCGTAGTAGAGAATCCGGCCGGCCGAACGGGACATGGCCAGCGCGGTCACCGATTCCCCCGACGGAACCGTGGTCAGGCGATCCCAGTTGGTCAGAGTGGTCGTGTTGCTCCACAGCGGAATGGCCGTGTAATCGTTGTTGCGCCACACGCCGTTGCTGGTGCCCAGGTACATCATCCTGGTGTCGTTCGGATCGATGATGAAGGGATTGATGAACAGGTAGCCGCCGCCACCGGTGGGATCGATGCGGGTCCAGGTGACCCAGTTGCCGGTGCTGTTGTTCACCGTGAACCGGTAGATCACGCCGTTCTGGACCGAGATGAGATAGGTGCCATCAACCCCGGAGGCGTCGGCTACGGCGCAGTAGCTGCCGTCCCCGCCCAGAATCTCCTTCCACCAGTTGGTGGGAGTGAGACTGTTGATGAACCAGGTGCCGTTGTCCTGCATCCCTCCGATGACGATGTTGCTGCCGGGCAGGTTCTCGTCGATGGCCGTGGTGTAGAACTGGCTGGTGTTGTAGCCGTTGTTCAGGGAATTCCAGGACACCGAGACGGCCGTGGCGTCCGAGGTCTTGTGCACCCCGCCGTCGCTGCCGGTGTAGGCGACAACCAGAGAACCGGGCTGGAACAGCATGAAGTGCTGGTCGGCGTGGTGATTGGTGTACTGCCAGCCTCCCATCCAGGCGTCATTGGCGTTGGTGGCGAACCCGTCGGTGCTGCGGTAGAGGTGGATCCCGCCCAGATAGACGATGTCTGAATTGGACGGATGCACGGTGACCGTCATGCAATAGCTGCCGTAGGTCTGCAGCTTGTCGTTGCCGGCATGACCGGGCAGGGCCGCCATCTGGGCCGAACGATCCTGCCAGAAGCCGCCGCCCCCGCTGCCGTCGCCCGACAGGTAGATGTACTTGTAGAACCCTTCGTCGGCCGTGCCGTGGATGTCCGCCACTTCGCAGTACATGATGTTCTCGTCGGAGGGGGCCAGAGCCATCACGATGCGCCCGTGGCTGGACAGGCCGGCCGGCGTGATGTCGGTCCAGGTGATCCCGTCGGGACTACGAAATATGCCCGAAGTGCCTCCCTCGCTGCT
Source organism: uncultured bacterium (assembly GCA_965369705.1). Taxonomy (GTDB): domain Bacteria; phylum Krumholzibacteriota; class Krumholzibacteriia; order LZORAL124-64-63; family LZORAL124-64-63; genus JAGLCY01. The sequence continues at coordinate 1,490 of CBDURF010000012.1, read as the reverse complement.
GAGCGAGGCATACATCACCCCGGTGCTGGAAACGATGACGTCGGTGTACCGGGACAGGGTATTGGGATCGCCCAGCACCCGGTTGAAACTTGCTCCGCCGTCGGTGGAACGGGTGATTTCCCCGTAGATTGCCGCATAGACCTCATCCTGGACGGCATTGGAGGAGTCGACGGCCACCCGCCACACGTACTGCCAATGGCTGGTGAAGCTCGAGGAGGGAGTGCCGGACGTGGCCGGCAACAGGGCCCAGGTCTGGCCGCCGTCGCTGGACTCGAACAGTCCGTCGCCGCGGAAAGGAGCCCCGCCCGTGCTGGCGGAATTACCGCGCAGCTCCCCGGTGCCGTAGTACCAGACATTCTGATGCCCGCCACGGGTATCCTGCGCGATCGTGGTCACGCTGTGCAACTGGCTGCTGCCCGTGGCCAGGGTCCAGACGCCCCCGTCGTTGACGGACCGCCACATGCCGCCGCTGATGCCGCCGGCCAGCAGGGTCCGGTAGGTGAGATCGCTGACGTCGATGGCCAGGGCCCGGGTCCGGCCACCGATATTCCAGGGTCCCCGGTATCCCCAACCGTTGATCTTGTCGGCTTTGGCGATCTGGTCCAGGTCAGACGCTTCCAGCAGGGCGCTCCCACTGCGGCCGGGCAGCCTGCGGGCGAACTCCTGTTCCCGGCGGTGGATGTCGGCCGGGATCCGGCCGGTGACCGGGTCGGCCAGCCGCATTTCCTCCCAAGCCCGACGCTGGTCCGGACCGCCCTCCTGCTGCCGGCTCGGATCGAAGTCGGCAGGCGCGGGAGCGGGAAGATCCGGTTTCACGAGCTGATCGGCGCCCCCCCGCGGCGCTAGAGGGTCCGGTTGCAGGGAAAAGGCCAGCAGGCCGGCGGCCAAGGCCAAGGCAGGCAGAACGAGGAAATAGCGCTTCTTCATGATGATGGTCCCCCAGGTCAGAGGTCACCAACCGCCCTGCCGGGCTGACGATGACTGGTCCTTTTCATTGGTCTTCAATCCTACAGAACCAGTATAGAACATCACGGGGTCTAAAACAGGGCCTGTTTTTTGGTGTGTTGGTTATGTGACCATGTCCACTGCGCGGAAACGATCTGGAATCACCCCGTCTCCCAACTCATGCCACAATCGATGACAGGACGAGCAGAGCGTCACCAGGTTTTCGGGCCGATTGCTTCCACCTTGCTGTCGCGACACGATGTGGTGCACTTCCAGAAACCGGGTTCTTCCGCAACCAGGCGCCCGGCAACGGTGCTTATCGCGCGCCAAAATTTCCCGCCGGACTCGCGGCGGAATTGTAGTTGTGTTACGGCCTCCGTGTTCGCAGACAGCGGCGTCGCAACGCATCCGTTCTGACTCGGCCCGATTCACCTCGCGTTCGCCGGTATCAGTTTGGCTGGCCATTCGACCAGTTTCTACATTTTTGTGGACATGGATCTGCACCGGCGGCCGGCTGGAAAAGTGCCCCTTATAGGAAGAGTCAA
>CBDURF010000011.1:0-34445 GCA_965369705.1 uncultured bacterium | reverse complement strand
GCAGGCTCTCGAGCAGCTTCAGTGGAGCCTCACAAAATCCGACCAGGACTTTCCCGCGCGAATCAGGACCGAGGAGTTGGCCCTCCAGGTTTCCGCTCTGGCGGTTGGGGGCTGATTTTCGGGCTTGCCTGTCCGACTCAGATACCCGACCTAGACCTCCTGGAAGAAATAGGGCGCCAGGCACTGAACGATCTTGTCGTACGTTTCCGGATAGAGTCCCCAGACCGTGGCGGCCACCGAGCTGAGCAGGCTGTTTCCGTCCTGGGGCGTGAAACAGTAGCCGCTGATGCATTTTCCATCCTCGGAAACATGGATCGTATCGATGGGCATGACCGACTGGTTCAGGATGCGCCCGCAGAAACCATGATCCCGGCCGAAGGAGAACACGCTGTTGGCGGTGGTCTTGTAGGTGACGGCCACCCGGTCGTCATCGACGACCCGCTGGATGATCTCATCCCTGGTCACGGGTTTTTTCACCTTCATCGTGAACTGGATAACGTGCATGAGCTGGCTGTTCATCTTCATGGCGCTGCTGAACAGGTTCAGATCGTATTGCGGGCCCTTGGTCTGGTAGAGATGCCAGGCGTCGCGCGCGTGATGCGTGCCGAAGCGGGGATCCTTGTGGTTGCCCACCTGGGGACTGGGCACGAACTTGTCGTCCTGGCTGATATCGTTGGCCCGCCTCATGCAGATGAAGCGGCCTTCCACCAGGTTCTCCGGGCCCTGATCGGCGAGTCCGAACATCTTGATCAGCACCGAGAGATTGTGGGTGTTGCAGCTGACGATCTGCAGGTACTTGTCCTTGCCGACCTCCAACACCTCGTCGTTGATGCCGCGGGCATACTGCTTGCCGAAGCCGAACTCGCTGCCCTGGGCGATGAACAGATCCGTATTCTCTTCGTATTTCTCGTACAAGCTCCCCTTCATCTCGTTGCCGCTGGGCGTGCAGTCGACCACGACCCGTGCCGCCTCCATGGCGTCCTCGGTGATGATTTCGGCCCTCAGGCCGAGCTTTTCAAATCCCGCCACCCGGTCCTTGTCCGTGACCAGGCGCGCGCCCCGACGCAGAAGATTCTGGACCTTGCTGCGGTCGTTCATCAGCGGGGTCCGTTTGTGGAACAGGACCTCGTCGATGCCCAACTGGGCTTTGAAATTACAGAGTAGACCGATCAGCGGCTCACCAATGGTGCCTGTCCCGATGACGAGAACGGATTTGGACCCCAGCATTTGCTTCTCCTTTTCCCGTTTGAAACCGCGGTTGTTTCTGCGAATCCACGCTGCGATCAGGTTTCGGGCAGCGCCCATCTTTCATGGGGCAGCACCTCGACAGGCCGAGCGAAGAATTTATCCGCCGGATAATTAAGGAAGTTACTCACTCTGCTGGTGTAGATACAAGCAAATTCCATGACCTGCTTGCCGAGCCGGCTGGCGGCCCTCCCTTCGCGGAAAAGGGACTCCCAGTGGGGGTTCAAGGCCGACCGCAGGTTGCGCTGCAGACGGGCTCTCCGCCCCAGGGCTTCGCTGACCAGCTTGTCCAGTTCCAGGATGCGGTCGGGGGATCCGTCCTTGACCGCCCGCAGGTGGTCGCGCTCCATGACCAGGTCCTCCAGCCTGTCCTCCAGAACGGCCAAGGCCCGCCAATCATCCCGGAAGGGACGCATGGCGGCAACTTCCTGCTCCACCTCGGGAACAATCATGGCCGTGCGCCAGCCGACGCTCTTCTTGCTGCGCAGGATGTCGCCGTAGGTATGGTCCCCGAAGTAGAGGATCTCGTCGCCGCTCGAGCCGATCATCTTTTCCAGGAAGAACGAATCGCCGCCCACGTAGCAATGCCCTTTACGATTCGGCATCCGGGGACAGGAACCCCGGGCCACCGGTTCGCCGTCGCCGCGCGCCACGAAAAACCCGGGCTTGCGGGCAAAGCAGACCACCAGATCGAAGAGGTCTTCCCAGGAACCGGTGGGACCTCCGACCAGATGGTCCATGATAGCCGCCGTATAGGTCACTTCCGAATTCGTGAGCAGGAAGAGTTTCTTGCCCGCCTGCCGGTACTTGTTCAGTGTGGGCACGAGGTCGGTGTCCTTCAGGAAGTAGGCATCCAGGTCCGCGGTGATCCGGGCCTTCAGCGATCCGTCGGCGTGAAGCGTGTCCACCGCCTCCCGGATATCGTCATACAGGGAGTGGAAGTCCACGGCCAGCGAGCCGGGCGATGTCCTCTTCAGATCCACCAGCCCGGCATAGAGACAGCCTTCGGGCAGATCGAACAGGGTGTCGAAGACTCGATACCGGGAGGTCCCGAGGCGAATCCCCCCCATGGGATACAGGCGGCGGCGCTCCTCCCTTTCCAGGAACTTCCGGCCGTGGCGGGCCCTGGTGACATGATTGTAGGCGTCGATCTTCACCAGGTTGCCCATTTTCTTGTCCACCACCAGGCCGCGGATGGCAGCCTCCGGCTCCCAGACAATGGAGCGGATTCCCTCAGGGTAACCCTTGTCCTTGATCAAAGCCTCGATGGCCATCACGAAGCTGAGATGGTTGAAATTGTCGGTATTGTAGACAGCCAGGGTGTGGTCCATGTCGAAGCCGATGGCCTCGATCGAGCTCATGCGCAGGTTGCGGTTGGTGAATATCCGGCGGCGGGGCGGCAGATCCGTCATCCCCGATCCAGGACCGGGGCCGTGAGGCCTGGCCTTGCCAATCATGATTGTCTCCCACCCGGATCAGGGGGTCAGGGTCGCGGAAAAGATCGGTGCGTCGCCGGCCACCACCGTCGGATGCTCGGGGAATTTCTCCACCACCTTGCACCACCAGCTGGCGGCGTTGTCCTGGAATTCCATCTGCATCATCAGGTCGCATCCGCGCAACCAGGCCCGGTGGTTGCCATCGTTTTCCGTCACGGTCCGCAGATAGAGCTTGAGAGCCCGTTTGCTGTCCCCGGCGAACCGGGAACATTCGGCCAAGCCCAACCAGCCGCAGGAATAGGAGGGGTCCAGGCTCAGGGCCTGTTCGAAGAGGCCCAAGGCCTCTGTCACCTTGCCTTCCAGCAGGGCAAGCTCGCCCAGGTACCGCAAAGGATACAGCTCCCGCACCCGGTTGTCCACGGGCGCTCCGGCGGCCAGGTTCTTCCCCCGCATGATGTGTTTCAGGTCGCGACGGGCGCGAGCCATGATCCTGCGCCGGGCCGCCTTGTCGTGCGGACCGCCGGACATCTGGAGACCGCTGCAGTCCACCGCCACGGATTGCAGCAGGATCAGGGGGTGGTTGGGGAAGAGACCGCGGATCTCCGCGATCACCGCCCCGGCCTCCTCGACCGCGCCGACGGCCAGCAGGCTAGACGTGATCCGGGCTCCGAAATCGGGAAGCCAGGTCAAGGCGACCTGTTGGGCGGGATCCAGGGCCCGGGCCTTGGCCCAGGCGGTGCGCAGGTAGGCCAGGGCCGCACCCAGCCCCGCCACGGGCAGGACCTCGCCATCCAGCAGGGACTGGCCCTCGCAGGCCAGCCGGTAGGGGAAATACGGTTCGTCGGGGTAGTTCTCCAGGGCCTTGCGCAGGATCCGCTGATTGCGTTCCCGCCGGTGGGCCCGACGGTCCGAATCATTCCGCTCGTGCATCACCGCCAGATCCGAATCGAGGATCAACAGATCTTCCCGGCTCGCCCATTCGCCCAGGGACGGCGCCAGGCGTTCGTGGATGGGATACCGGTACCGGACCTCCGGCACGTTGCGAAACAGGCGGACCCGGCTGGTCATCGCCCCGTCGTCGCCCTCGCGGCCGATCATGCGGAGGCGATAGCCCGCCGCCCCGGGATCGTGCAGCAGCCGTTGGAATTCGACCGGCCGAACCGGCTCCAGGAACTCGTCGGCATCCAGGACCAGGATCCACTTGCCGGCAGCCTGATCCAGGGCGGCGTTGCGCGCGGCGGAGAAATCGTCCGCCCAGGGCACGTCGAAGACTTTGGCGCCGTAACCCTCGGCGATGATGCGGGTGTTGTCCCGGGATCCGGTGTCCACCACGATCACCTCGTCGACCAGGGCCAAAACGGACTTGATGGCCATCCCGATGGTGGCTTCCTCATCCTTGGCGATCAGGCACAGACTGACGGTATTGCGTTTCATGTAGCGGGATTCAATCCTTGAAAACAATTGTAAACGACGCCTCACCATCTTTATCGTCCGGCCGGACCCCGGGTTAACCCCTGTGATGGGGAATTGTCCCTTTGGCGGGTTGCCAAACGCATTGTCCTGCCCCAATATATCAAAATGATGATCAACTCGGGACAGAGGATGCCGGTTTACGCCCTTCTGGACAATGTCCGCAGTGTCTGGAACGTGGGTTCCATGTTCCGCACCGCCGATTCCGTGGCCCTCGGAGGACTGTATCTCTGCGGCATGACCGCCACGCCCCCCCGGCCGGACATCGAAAAGACCGCCCTGGGCGCCACCCAGAGCGTCCCTTGGGATTACTGGAGCGATTCGGTGGCCGCCGCCCGCCACGTGCAGGACCAGGGCATCCCCTTGGTCGCCCTCGAACAGACCGGTCGTTCCCTGAGCTGGGACACCTTCGTCTTTCCCTTTCCCCACTGCTTCATCGTCGGCCACGAAGTACGGGGGGTGCGCGAGGAATTGCTGGACCTGGCGGACCATGTGGTGGAAATTCCCATGGCCGGCATCAAGCATTCGTTGAACGTGGCGGTCAGCTTCGGAGTGCTGGCCTTCGAGATCCGCAGGCGGTACCTGCAATTAAACCCTGTCGATGGACCATGATGAGCCGACGCCGACCGTACACGGGGATCACCGAAACCGCCTTGACCCGGGACGACCTTCCGGTGTGGCTGGACCGTGTGTCGCGGACTTTCGCGTTGACCATCAGGATGCTGCAGGAACCCTTCCGCACCTATGCCTCGGCCGCCTATCTCCTGTGCCGCATCATTGATACCGTCGAAGACTACGAATCCCTCACCACGGAATCAAAGTGCCGGTATCTGCTGGAATTCTGCGGCAGGCTCTCCGGAACCCCGAACACCCATCCCGGCTGGACCAGGGAGATCTTTCCCGATCCCGCCACCTGGGAAGAACGCCTGACCCTGCACGAGCCGGCGATCCTGGCCATGGTCCGGTCGTTCCCAGGGCCCATCCAGGACATCATTTTCCAGTATGTCGTGGAAATGGCCGAGGGCATGGTCCTTTTCCTGGAACAGCAGGGAGAACACGGATTCCTTCATTTCGAATCCGATGAGCAACTCGATCAATATTGCTATTACGTGGCGGGCACGGTGGGCCTGATGCTGAACGAAATGTTTGCGACCATCAGCGGGACCGACAGATCTGGATCGAAGGAATCGGCCGTCGAACTCGGGATCGGCCTGCAGTTGACCAACATCGTCAAGGATATCCGGAAGGACCGGCTCAGGAACATCCACTATTGCCCCGCGGGGAAGAATCCCCATTGGCCCGGTCAGGCGTCCAGCCGGTCAGCGGACGACCCGAACTGGGAAATCTTCTCCCTGGCCAGCGCCACGATTTCCCACCTGACCGCCGGCAAGGAATACATCCTGAATCTCGAATCGAATCTCAAGCAGTACAAGTTGTTCTGCGTCACCAACTATCTGATGGCCTGGAAAACCCTGGAATCCTGCATCAGGAATCCCCTTCAGACGGCCAGTCCCATCGGGGCCAAGATCTCCCGGTTCAGCGTCTACTACACCCTGCTCGAAAGCCACGGGTGCGTCGCCTCCAACCAGTTCCTGAACTGGCGCGCCGACCAACTGCGGAAAAGCTGCACCTCGCTGGTCCTGGCCTCGGATCAGGGTTGACCCAACCTCTGCAAAACCCCGTTGGAGTTAGAGCTGGATTCTGCGACGACGGGAAATCTCACCGGAAAACGACGCTCCCAGGGAAGCGAATTCCGCCAGCACCTGGTCGACGAGTTGGGTCTTTTCCTTCAGGGGCAGGAAAGCGGACTTGAATCCGTTCATCACCAGTCCCAGGACCTCGTCCTCGCTCAACCCGTAGTTCTCCACCGCCAGCCGGTATTCGTTGGTCACGGTGGTGCCGGAGACCAGGCGGTTGTCCGTGTTGAGAGTGACCCGCAGCCCCTCCTCCATGAAACGACGGATCGGATGGCTCTGGAAATCGGGAATGGCCTTGGTCTGCAGGTTGCTGGCCAGGCAGATCTCCACGGGGATCCGGTGGTCGTTGACCCAGTTCATCAGGTCGGGATCCTCGGTCAGATGCGTGCCGTGCCCGATACGGCGGGCCCGGCAATAGTGCAGGGCCTGGTGGATGGAAGGCGCCCCGAACGCCTCGCCGGCGTGGATGGTGATGTTGATGTTGTTGTTCAGGACCATCTGGAAGGCGGCGATATGGTCCTTGGCCGGATAGTCCTTCTCGGCCCCGGCCAAGTCGAACCCCACCACGCCGCGACCCTTCCAACGCACGGCCAGGTCGGCCAGTTCCAGGGAGGATTCAGCGGAAATGTGCCGGATCCCGCAAATGATCTGGCCGCAGGCGATCCCGTATTGGCGGCGGGCGAGGTCAAGACCTTCCTGAACCGCGGCGACGATGCTGTCGTAATCCAGGCCCTGCTTGGTGTGCAGCAGTGGTGAGTAGCGGACCTCCATGTAACGCACGTTTTCCCGGTGGGCGTCTTCGGCCAACTCGTAGGCGATCCGGGTCAGCTCCGCGGTGGTCTGCATCAGTTTCAGGGTGATGTCGAAGACCCGCAGGTAATCCAACAGGCTTTCACAATCGTCGGGCACCTGGCAGACCGCACGCACGTCCTCGTCGGTCCGGAAATCGAAACCCAAGTCGTGTTGGGCGGCAAGCTCCCGGACCGTACCCAGACGCAGGGATCCGTCCAGATGGACGTGCAGATCGGTCTTGGGCAGGGCGTGAAGAAAATCCAGACTGGGCGAGATGTCGACGGTACTCATTTCAATCCCCGGTCCTTGCGATGTCACGCGGAATACCTGGAGGCGGCCGGGCCGGATCACCCCATCGCCATCAAATCAAAACTGATTTTCAAGATCAGATAATCCCACAAATCCGGAAAAAACGGGTGTGTAAAAATTATCGATGCGGGCGAAGTGTGAATCTCCAGCGTTCAGAGGGCGACTCATTCCCCTGAGGCGTTCAACTCGACTTCGAATTCTCCATGGAAGTCCAGCCAAGACCCCCCTGGAAACCCGCATCGAAAAAGGGTGGTGGTCGCGGCTGGTCGGCCTCTGACCACCTGCCCATTATTATACAAAAATAAGCAGACCGATTGCAAGCAGGTTATTTAATTTTTCCTGTTGCCCCCAAACAACCTGCATCAATGGAGATTGGACAAGCCCCACCCCAAACTGTATATTCTCCAAGCTACCCCAGACTGCTTTTTGGAGCCATTCATGAGGAGAATGCCAATGTCGCAGGGAATCCATCCCAGGGTTTGGTCTGCTTTCATTATGCTGGGTATGTTGGCGGCTGTGATCGTCCCTCTTCCGGTCCAGGCGGGTACAACCCCGGCCGGTGAATGGACGGGAGCCATGAAGACCCCGGACGGCGGGGAAGTGGGGATTCTTCTCAAACTGGATCAGGAGGGCTCCGTCTGGTCGGGGATCCTCGACAGCGACGCCATCGGGGAAACCACCGTTACGGGCCTGAAGGTGACCGGCACCAGGATCAGCTTCACCTTCAAGCCCGAAGGCGCCCCCTTCCCCGCCCATTTCAGCGGCTCCTACATCGCCGGCGACGACCGGATCACGGGCACCTTCTCCCTGCGCGGCAACAGCCGGTTCGTCAAGTTCAAGCGGGTGCCTGGTTCCGAGGTCGTGGCCCTGGCGCCCGGCGCGGAACCCGTCGCGCCCGCCCGGATCCGTCACGATTACCATTTCGCCCTCACCGCCCGGGCCAGCTACTGGGCCGCTTTACACGTGGTCAAGGACGAAAACTACAACATGAATAACCTGACCGTCGGTGATTGGAGCTTCGACGGGACCCTGCGTTACTACATCCTGGACGGCTTCAATATCTTCATCCGGGGCTACCGGGGGTCGCAGAAGACCACCAGCGACCAGAACAAACTCGACCGCTACAATGACATCGGCATGCAAAGTCAATCGACCTGGAAGCTGGACGGCATCGAGTTCGGGATCATGGGTTACCTGGGCAACGTCATGATGCGGAATTCCAAATTCAACCCCTACGTGACCGCCGCCGGCGGCATCGTCCAGTGGGAACTGACCAAGGACGCGCGCGGCACGGAGGTCATCGAACTGGACCAGGTGCCTTTCAAGGGAGAGGATCCCGCGTTCGCCATCGGCTTGGGCACGGAGTACGAGATCAGCAAGAGCATCGCCCTGGAATTCGAATGGCTCTGGCGCTACTTCATGACCGGGGACGACACCAAGTGGCCCGACCCCGACAACACCTTCAGCAACACCCACGCCTGGTCGTTGTCCTTTGGGTTGACCGTCGGCTTCTTCTAGCCGGAAGCCGGGGCGTTCCGGCCTCTATTGAAAAAGCCTCCCGCTGCCGGGAGGCTTTTTTTCATTCCTCTTCTCATTCCGCTTCTCATTCAGCAACGCGGAACCGATCAGGTGCCGGCCGAGTAATCGTCCATGTAGGCGATCTGGTCCTCCGTCAGCACGTCCAGACCCGCGTCAATGCTCTCCAGCTTGATCGTCGCGATCTCCTGGTCCTGGGCTTCGGGAATGTCATGGACGTCGGTGCCCAGATCCCGGCCTTCCTTTGCCAGGCGGACCATGGACAGGAACTGGTTGGCGAAGCTCATGTCCATGACCTCGCTGGGGTGCCCCTCGGCGGCAGCCAGATTCACCAGGCGGCCCTGGGCCAGAATGTAGATCCGGCGGCCGTCCTTCATGAGGTACTCTTCACAGTTGTTCCGGATCGTGCGTTTGCTCTCGGCCATGGCCTCGAGATCCTCCAGGTTGATCTCGCAGTCGTAGTGGCCGGTGTTGCAGACGATGGCGCCGTTCTTCATGGATTCGAAGTGGCGGCCCACGATGACGTCCTTCATGCCGGTGGCGGTGATGAACACATCGCCGATCTTGGCTGCCTCGTCCATCTCCATGACCCGGTGGCCGTTCAAGGTGGCCTTCAGCGCGGCGGTCGGTTTGACCTCCGTGGCGATCACGTGGCATCCCATGCCGTCGGCCCGCATGGCGCAGCCATAGCCACAGTGGCCGTAACCGGCGACCACGAAATTCTTGCCCGCCAAAAGGACGCTGGTCGCGCGCAGGATGCCGTCGAGGCTGCTCTGGCCGGTGCCGAACACGTTGTCGAAGTCCCACTTGGTCTCGGCGTCGTTCACCGCGATGACGGGATACTTCAGGGCGCCGTCCCTGGCCATGGCCCGCAGCCGGTGCACGCCGGTGGTGGTTTCCTCGGTGCCGCCCAGGAGGCCGTCGATCAGCTCGGGGTGTTTGTTGTGTACGCGGAAGATCAGATCGGCCCCGTCGTCCAGGGTCATGGTCGGGCGCATCTCCAGGGTCTTGTCGATGCACCAGTAGAACTCGTCCGTGTTCATCCCGTGCCAGGCATAGATGGAGATGCCGTTCTCGGCCAGGGCGGCGGCGACCTCGTCGTTGGTCGACAGGGGATTGCAGCCCGACCAGCTGATCTCGGCGCCGGCCTCGGCCAGGGCCTCGACCAGAACGGCGGTTTCCTTGGTCACGTGCAGACAGCCGGTGATCCTGGTGCCCTTGAGGCTCTGCAGTTCGGCGTGCTCTTTGCGCAGGGCCGTCATCACCGGCATGCGGGATTCGGCCCAGTCGATCTTCATGCGGCCCTCGGGGGCCAAACCAAGATCGCGGACCTTGAACTTTTCTCCTGTACTGAACTGATCGGACATTTCCGTTCTCCTTTTTGGGTTTAAGGGGCCGGCAGCCCCGTTAGACGTTTATCTGCTCTATCGTGCTCATTCATTCACTGTTGGCAACCGTCCCGGCGACCTTGACTCCGGTGGCCAGAAAAACCTCGGGCCAACGCAGTTTTCCGCCGCTGGGTCGGACCGTGAGGGAGGCGCTTTCCTGTCCAGGGCTCCGGCCGCGCACGAGGTAGTTCCTCATTCTCAGGCCCGCGCCGGTGAACAGGTCCTCCATCTCGGTCATGTCGAATCCAAGCCGGTGATGGGCCAATTCGTCCCGCATCCAGGTCTGCTCGTGGCGACAGAAAGCGGTGACCATCAGATGTCCGCCCGGCCGGACCACACGGGCCATCTCGGCCAGTGCGGTTTCGGGGCGCACCACGTGGTGCAAGACCATGGAACAGTTACAGGCGTCGAAAGCCGCGTCGGCAAAGGGAATATTTCCCACATCCGCATTGCAGAATTCGACGTTGTCCAGCCCCTCGTTCTCGCACAGGGCGCGGGCCCGGGCCAGCATGGCTGCGGAGTTGTCCAGGGCCACGACCGTCTCCGCCGCCGCGGCGAACACCGGGAGCATGGCGCCGGTGCCGGTACCGATGTCCAGAATCTTCAGGTTGGGCGCGACCAGGGCCCCGATCGTTCCGATCCGGATATCGGGATGCTCGTATTCCTGGCGGATCGTGTCCCACCGATCGGCGATTCCCGAGAAGAAATCCTTCGCCCTGGCCTGCCGGTCGCCCAGCAAGACACCGAGCTTGCCGTCGTCTCCTCGGGCTTCGGAAACCATGTCCGCGGCCCGGGTGATCTGCCGGAAGATCTGCTCCCCGGGAGCGAACTCCTGCGGGGCCACCGCCCGATACCAACTCCAGGTTCCTTCCCGCCGCTGGGTGATCCAGCCCTGCTCACGAAGCACCGCCAGATGCTTTGACACCCGGGGCTGACTCAACCCGGTGATCCGGACCAGTTCCCTGACGTTCAATTCTTCCCGGCCCAGCAGGCGCAGAAGCCGCAGGCGGGAATCGTCACTGACGGACTGGAAAAGGGCCGCTGGGCTGAAAACAGGGGGCAAAACACGGGCTCCCACGGGAAAGAAACAACCTTTGTCCTTCTATATTCTATAATTCTATAGCATTTTACAGGAAATGCAACACAAAATATTCCTTAATAAGTATTAAGTTATTAAGTCTGGATATTTCCGGCTCTCAATTCCCCCGGATCTGACCGCGTACCACAGCAGGTCCGTCAGCGGCAGGATGGGCAGATCAGGGGAGATCACTTGTAGGCCGTCGGCAATCTGGCCCAGACAACCCGGATTCGAGGACACCACCAGATCGGCGTCGGTGGCGGCCAGGTCCGCGGCCTTGCGGAGGCCCAGCGCCTCGGAAATTTCGGGATAGCGCAGCCCCCAGGCTCCTCCGCTGCCGCAGCAGACTTCCGGTTCCACCGGCTCGACAATTTCCAGACCCGGAATGGCGGCCAGCAGCTTTCGCGGCTCCTCGACAATGCCCTGGCCGTGCCGCGCAAGACAGGGATCGTGGTAGGCCACCTTGAGGGGAACCGGACCCAGGGGAGGCAGTTTCAGACCCGCCAACAGAACCACCGCGTCCGTCACTCCCGCTTGGAAATCCTCCCCGTAACCTTTCAGTTCATGACCGCAGCCCGCAGCCTCGGCCACGATGATCGTTCCGGCCTCCAACGCCCCGGCAAAAGCCTCCCGATTGCGCCGACGTAGATGGGCCGCCCGCCCGGGACGGCCCGTGTGCGAGGCGAGGGCCCCGCAGCAGTCCTGGGAACCTGGTTCTTCAATCCGGCATCCCGCCGCTGTCAGCAGATCCCGTAATCGGCGCGAAGTTCCAGCCAAAAGGCCCGCGTTGGCGCAACCCCGGAAAAAGGCCACCCTGGGGCCGGTGGAACGATCTTCTGCTGCCCGGAGCTTGGCACCCTGCATCCGCCCGTCCCCCCCGTCGACTTCCAGCCCGCAGAGTCCATCCAGCATCCGGACAAGTTCGGCATCCGACCGGGGGGAGGTAGGCAACGACCCCAACAGACGGACCAACCGGCCCGTCCCCGCCGGGGATCCGGCCAACCTGCGCCGCCAGGTCCTGCCCGCAACCACGGTCAACAGGCTCCGCACCGGATGCGCGATCCTGGACAGGAAGTCCAGGAAACCAGGGCGGTCCATCCTGCGCAGAACGACTCCCGGAACCGCTGGGTGGGGCAGACCCGACCCGTGCGGGGGAAGCTCCGCGGCCCGACGTTGTCCATGTTCCAGGAGGGAGAACGGCACCCCGCTCGGACAGGCCGTTTCGCAGGCCCGGCAACCGATGCACTGATCGAAGGCCCGCAGGAATGCGTCGGGTATCGCTGCCGGGTCCGTACCGGAAGGCCGAATCATTTCTCCCAGCAGCAGGAGCCGGCCCCGGGGCGATTGCACCTCGTTCCCGGTGGCCAACCAGGTCGCGCAATGGGGCAGGCACAGACCGCATTCCACGCACTGCCGCAAAAGTTCATCGAGCTGGTGCCTTTCCGTGGCTGTTGAAGGTGAACGCAGGTCAGCCATCATGGCCCACCAGCCACTCCGGCGTCTCAAGGGCGCCGGAGGGATCAAACAGGGCCTTCATCCCTCTCAGAAAATCGCGGGGGACCCCCGCCGCCGGGGCGTCAGGCGGCTGCACTCGGCCTCCTGTACAGAACTTGTCGGCGTGCCAGCCCGGACAGGAAACTCCCGGGTCGGGAGTCCAGACCAGACGGGGTGCGGATTGCCAGATAAACCGCCTGAACCCCGGCGGCCACAAGTTGGCTTGGGTTTCCCCACTCGCCAAAACACCACAAACGGTCCAATCCGGCGAGGTCAGCGCCCAGCCGGGTATCAGATCCCCCCTTAAGAGTTCACCGGCCCGGCTGAAGGGCAGTTCGAGGTGCTCAGCGGGCGCGGACGTGTCCATGAGGGCGGCCAGGTCCTCCCCGGCCCGGTCCAGGTCCCAGGGTCGACTCCGTCCCGGCGACAGGACGATCACCGACCACTTGGGGGAATCATTCCGGGCGTCCACGATCATCACCGATCCGCCCAAGCCGTCGTCCCTTCCGGCCAGATACCCCGCCAGCCGGCCGAGACGGGCAACGTCCAGCGGCTCATCTCGGGGCAGTTGGAAACGCCAGCAGCCCAGATCCTCGGGTACCGGCCGCAGCTGGAACGTGACCGCCCGCGGTTGGACCCAAACCCGGCCCGATCCGCACAACATGTGGACCAGGTCGTAACCGGCCACGTTCTTGAACACCGGAGCACCGGCGTGGAAATGGCGTCCGTCGCCCGTCTCGGCCCAAAGTTCCAGCAGATAATCCCGAGCCGAGCCTGCGGAACACAGCGCCGGGCCCGTCAGCAGATCCGCCACGAGGTCCCCGACGGCGCCTCCCAGGCCCAGGCCGATGCCCTCATTTCCGACAAAGACACCCACCGGAATCCAGAAACCCCGCTCCAGGGCCGCGGCCTGGATATCCGCCAGTGAAGCATTCGCCGGCGCGCTCACCGTCAGATTCGCCCATTGGAATTTGATTTCAGTCGGGGCGGGCTTGAGGGCCGCGAACGAAGCATCGGCCGGTGGATGCAATTTCCCCGGATTGAGGATTTTCCCGGGGTCGAAGATATCCTTGATGCCGCGCTGCAGACGCGCCGTTTCGCCATCGAGCTGCCAGGGCAGCACGTGGAGCTTTTCGATCCCCACGCCGTGTTCGCCGGTGACGCTGCCGTCCCGGTCCAGAGCCGCCCTGATGATGGCGTCCGCCGCGGCGTGGGCTCGGCGACTCTGGTCCGGATCCCGCTCGTCATAGTGCACTCCGGGATGCAGATTTCCGTCGCCGGCGTGAAAGGCGGTGGCGATCTCGACACGGTGGCGGGCCTTGATGACCTGGATCTCCCGGACCAGACCGGGTAGTTCTCCCAGGGGCACCACAACGTCCATGGTCACGTAATTGGGCGCCAGACGGCCCACCGCGCCGAAGGCTTTCTTGCGGCATTTCCAGAGTTCGGCGCGTTCGGACTCGTCGACGGCCCGCCGGACTTCACGCGCTCCGTGTTGTTCCAGCAAGGCGGCCGCCCGATCGCAATCCTCCGCCGCGGCAACCGGCTGACCTGCGAATTCGGTGATCATCGCCGCCTCGACATCCGTGGGGAACCCGAAGCCGAAAGCCTCCTCGATGGCACCGAGCATGGCCTGGTCCACCATCTCCATCGCCACAGGGGTCAGGCCGTCACCCAGCAGGCCGACCACCGCCCGGGCCGCGTCCTCGAGGTCCGGAAAGAAGGCCAGAAGGGTGATCACATCCGCTGAGTCGGCCACGAGCTTGAGAGTGGCGGAAGTCACCAGGCCCAGGGTGCCTTCGCTGCCGCACAGCAGGGACACCAGATCAAGGCCCCGTTCAGCGGGCAATCCCCGGCCGGTGTGCAGAATCCGACCGTCGGCATCGGACCATTCCATACTCACCAGGTGCTGCAGGGTGACCCCATGGCGCAGACAGTGGGGACCGCCCGCGTTTTCGGCGATGTTGCCGCCGATGCTGGCGACCGATTGACTGGATGGGTCAGGCGCGAAATGAAGACCGCAGGCGGACGCCAGCCGGGAAACCCAGTCGTTCAACACCCCCGGCTGGACCCGGACCCGGCGGTGGATGGGATCCACGGGGCCGAGATCGGTCAGCCTCGAAGTCCCCACGACGAGGGCGCCCTCCCCTGGAACGGAACCCCCGCTCAGCCCGGTGCCGCTGCCTCGGCAGACCACCGGTACCCCGACGGCCCGGCACAACCCGACCACCCGGCGTAGTTGGAAATCATCACGGGGAAGCGCAACGGCCAGGGGGCGGCCCAGCGTCAGATGCGACGCGTCACGGGCGTAGACCAACCTGGCTGCCTCATCGGTCAAGAGCCCCTCGTCACCCAGAACCTCGCGCAGTCCGGACAGAAAGGCGGAGCGGGTTTCCCTTCCTTGAGCCGACATGGCTTTAACCCCCGGGCTAAGGTTTGCCGGCGGAAAGATCGGACTGCGCTTTACGGAAAGTCACCAATTTCCGCAGGAACCGGCCCACGGCCGCGAAGCCGTCTTCGGCCAGGGCCGCGGTGGTCGGCAGCAGGACCGTAGTCAGGAACGCGCTCACGAACAACCCACCCATGATGACCAGGGCCATGGAGTAGTAGTAGATACCACCCAGGGAGGGCTTCGAGACGGCGATGGGAACCAGACCGATCAGGGTGGTCACCGCGGTCATCAGGATGGGCCGCAACCGCTCACGGCCGCCGCGCAACATGGCTTCGGTCCTGTCCATGCCTTCACGTCGATACTGATTGATGTGCTCGAGCATGACAATACCGTTGTTGACCACGATCCCGATCAGGAGCAGAACCCCGATGGCCGCGGGTTGGTCGAAAGAGGTTCCCGTGGCGTAGAGGGTCCAGATGGCCCCCGCCAAGGCGAAGGGCAGGGACACCATCAGGGCCAGGGCCTGCCGAACGGATTCGAATAGTCCGGCCATGACCGCAAAGACCAGCATCAGCGCCAGCAACAGGTTGGTCAAAAATTCGCGGGACTGCTCCTTCTGGCGGACTTCCCACTGCCCGAAGGTCCAGCGGTAGCCATAGGGGAATTCCATTTCCCCGAGCGCTTTTTCCACCTGGGGAATGTATTGCTCGCGCGTCCCCTCCTGGTAGCGGGCGGTGACCCAGACGCTGGTCAACCGGTTGTCCCGCTGGATGTGTTCCCGGCCCGGCCGCTGGTTCAGGGCGGCCACCGAGGCTAGAGGCACCTTCTGCCCCTCGGGGGTGACCATGATCAGGTTCTGGAGCTGGTCCAGGCTCTCGACCTCCCGTTCATCCAGCGTCAGACGCATTTCCCGCTCCCCCTCGGGGGTCCGGAACCGCTGCAGCCGCCGGCCGCGGTAGGTCAACCCCACGACCTGGGAAATCTGTTCGGGAGTGATGTCGTACCGGGCCGCCAGATCCCGGTCGGGTTCGATGTGAAGCTCCTGCTGGGCCTCGGCATGCCGCGTTTCCACGTCGACCAGACCCGGAATGGTCTCAATCCTCAGGATGGCGGCTTCGGCGAGCTGCATCAGGACCTCGGTATCCTCGCCCACCAATTGGAAGGCCACGCGGTCGCGGCCGAGATGGCGCCGCCAGCCCATGTTGTTTTCCTGCACATTGAGCCGGACCCCCGCCAGTTCCGGCAGCAACCCGCGCAACTTGTTCCGGACCATGTTGATGTTTTCATCGTTGGCTTCACCCTCCTTCAGGTAGATGCGCGTCAGGGTGAAGCGATCGCTCCAGAAGCTGTAGACCGAACGGGCCAGCAGTTCCTCCCGGTGGGGATCGAGGGTCTGTTCGATCCGGGTGACGAACTCTTCCTTCCGTTCCAGGCTCATCTCTTCGCTGAAATCATAGCGGATCTGCACGAAGAGTTCGGCCTGACTCGCGTCGAAGTTCATGTCCACCCGCTGGAAGGGGAACACCGCGGACCCGATGACCGCCAACCCGATCACCGGACTGAGCCACCGCCGGCGGAGACTGATGGACAGCAGGTCGTGATAGCCCTCCTCCAGCCGCAACATGAGCCGGCCCTTGGGCCGGGGCTTGGACTTGATGTACCACGAAGTGGCCAGGGGAATGAGCGTCTGGCTGATGAACAGGGAAGCCAGCAGCGTCAGACAGACGGTGATGCCCAATTCCTTGAGGTAGAGGTTCATCTCGCTGGGCTTGTTGAAGATGAGCGGGATGAAGACGATGACCGATGTCAAAGTCGCGGCCACCACCGCGGTGGTGACTTCACGGGCGCCCAGGAGGGCGGCGGTCTTGCGGTCGGCGCCCATCTCCCGATGGCGAAAGATGTTCTCCATCACCACCACGGCGTTGTCCACCAGCATGCCGATGCCGACGATCAGCCCGAGCAGCGTCAAAGTGTTGAGCGACTTGCCCTGCGTCCACACGATCCCGCAGGTCACGATCAGCGAGAAGGGGATGCAGCTGACCGCCACCAACGTGGTCGAAACGCGCCGCAGAAACCCGAACAGCACGGCCGCCGCGAGGATCGTGCCGAAGATCCCCGTGAAGGTCAGATCCTTCAGGGTCTTGCGGATCTCCCGGCCCTGGCTGAACCAGATCAGGAAGTTGACGCCCTCGAGTTCGGGATCGTCGTTCATGTCGGCGATGGCCGCTTCCAGGGCGTCGCAAACCTGCACCGTGTTGGCCTTCGATTCCTGGGTCACGGTGACGCCGATGGCGAAGTCCCCGTCGAGATGGCGGCCGTACTCCAGAGGCGGTTCCTGGTAGATGACGTCGGCCACATCGGCCAGCCGCAGACCGTCCGAGCGCAACGGCAGGTTGCTGATCTCTTCGACCGTGCCGAAAGTGCCGAGGGTGCGCAGGGTCCAGCGGGAATCATCCGTGGTGATCTTTCCCAGGGATTGATCGAAATTGCCTGTTCGCAGCACTCTCGCCACGTCCCGGACGTCGATGCCGTGCTTTTCAAGGTCCGCCACCCTCAGATTGACCCGCACTTCCCGGGGATTCACGCCGTCCAGGCGAACCTGGGCGACCCCGGGCACTCTTTCCAGGGGCCGGATGATCTTTCGTTCCAGCAGGTCGTAGCTTTCACTGAGATCGCGCGGGGAACTGAGACGCCCCTCGATGATCGGCTGTTCGGCGTCGCGTGAATCCCAGTTGGTCGAGACCTGGATGTCGCCGATGTCCTCGGGCAGTTCGCCCCGGATGCGGTCGATGCGCTCCCACACTTCCACCCGGGCCAGGTGCATGTCCATGTCCCAGCCGAACTCCAGCCGGATGCGCCCACCATCGCTGCCGCAGCGCGACCACATGCTCTGCAGGCCGCGGACGCTGCCGAGGGCGTCCTCGACGGGCCGGACGATCATGCGCTCCACCTGTTCCGGCGAGGCGTTGTCGTAGGGCAGATTGATGAAAAGCTCGGGCTCGGTGATGTCCGGCATGAAGGCCAGGGGCAGCCGGATCAGGGCCACGGCGCCGAGCACCACGATGCTCACCAGCACCATCAGGGTGGTGACAGGCCGTTTGATGGCCAGCTCGGGGAGCGTCATGTCCGGTTTCCTCTCAGTCTTCGCTGCTCACCCGCGACGGCACCAACAGGTAGGCCGCGGGAATGACCACCAGGGTCAGCAGGGTGCTCAGGGCCAGTCCGCTGGCCACGGTGATGGCCAGGGGCGAGCGCAGTTCCGCGCCCTCACCCCAGGCCAGAGCCATGGGCATCAGGCCGAGGATGGTCGTCAGGGTCGTCATCAGGATCGGCCGTAACCGGATGTGCCCGGCCCGGATCACCGCCTCGCGCTTGGCAACGCCGGCGCGGCGAAGACGGTTGATGGTGTCGATGAGCACGATGGCGTTGTTGACCACGATGCCCACCAGCATCACCGTGCCGATCAGCACAATGACGGTGATCGACGTCGAGGTCGCCAGCAGGCCGGCCACCACTCCAATCAGCGCCAGTGGAATGGTGAACAGGACAAGAAAGGGGTGCACGAACGATTCGAAGGTCGCCGCCATGACCAGATAGACCAGGAAGATGGCCAACCCGATGGCGAAGAGAAGACTGTTGAAACTCACCTGCATTTCCTTGTTCTGCCCGCCCAGATCAAGGGACAGGCCGGCTTCCCTGGGCATGGCCGCCATCAGGCGTTTGACGTCCGCGATGGCCGCCCCCAGACTGCGCCCTTCCAGGTTGGCCGAAACCACCGCCGCGCGCTGCTGCTGCAGCCGGTGGATCTCCGCGGGGCCCCGGTCCTCGGTCACCCGGGCCACCGACAGCAGACGCAAGGGTTCGCCCCCCGGGCCCGGCACGATGAGGTTGCGGACGTCGTTCACCGATTGCCGGTCGCTGGGCCGGTTGCGGATGCGGATATCGATCTGGCGATCCTGCTCCTTGAACCGCGTGGGCACCACCCCCTGGACCCTGTTCTTCAGGGTTTCCGAAAGCACGCCCATGTCCAGGCCCAAGGAGGCCAGGCGCTCGCGGTCGAAGACGACCTGGAGTTCGGGGTTGCCGGCTTCCAGCGAGGACCGCACGTCGACCAGACCCGGAACCGTGTTCAGCTTGCCCGCCAATTCCAGGGAATAAGAGCGCAGCAGGTCCAGGTCGTCGCCGAAGATGAGCACCTCGACGGGAGTCTTGAGACTGAAGTATGAGGGCCGTCCGAACTTGATTTCCAGGTCGGGCAGGGCGGAAAACTCCCGGCGCAGGCGTTCGGCGACCGCAAGTTCTTCCTCGCTGTCGGAACGGTCCTTCATCACCAGGTTCAGCTGGCCCAGGTTTTCCGCCTTGGTGTTCAAGGACATGCCGCCGGACACCAGCCGGCTACCCACGGTCGCATAGTACCGGTCCACCGCCGTTTCACCCGCGGCCGCCTCCTCCATCGCCTTGATCGACCGGTCGGTGGCGACCAGGGAGGCTCCCTCGGGAAGTTTGACCTCGAAGAAGAACTCGCCCTCACTGAGCTGGGGTATGAGTTCGGTACCCAGAAACCCCGCCGCCCAGAGCGCGGCGAAGAACAGTCCGAAGCCGATGGCCAGGGTGAGATACCTGATCCTGAGGGCGCCCTTGAGCAGGCCGTCGTAAAGAACCGAAAACCAGCCCAGGGTCTGATCGGAGGCGGATCGCGTCTGACTTGCGCCGGTCGGAGCTTCCGCGAGCGCCTCGGACACCCGGTCCGCTCGAGGCAATCGGCCACCTGCGGCGCTCAACATGGGGATCACCGTCACCGCCACCACCAGGGAGGCCAGGATACTGAAGGTCACGGTCAGGGCTTGATCACGAAAGAGCTGGCCGGCCACGCCTTCCACGAACACGATGGGCAGAAACACGGCCACAGTGGTCAGGGTGGAGGCCACCACGGCGCCCCCCACTTCGGAGGTACCGTTGACAGCCGCGGCGAACAGGGGTTGGCCCTCCTTCCTCTTGCGGAAGATGGACTCCAAAACCACGATCGAATTGTCCACCAGCATGCCGACGCCCAGGGTCAGACCCCCCAGGGACATGATGTTCAGGGAGATATCCATCTTGTACATCGCGATGAAGGTGGCGATCACGGAGATGGGAATCGAAGAGGCGATGATCAGCGTGCTGCGCCCATCCCGCAAAAAGAGGAACAGGAGGCCGATCGCCAGCATCCCGCCGATCACCGCGGCGTTGCGCACCTCGTCCACGGCCTGCTGGATGAACTGGGACTGGTCGAACAGCACCGTCAGCGAGGCGCCTTCCGGCAACTTGCCGTCCTGCCACTGGGCGACCCGGTCCCGCAGGCGCCGGGCCACGGTCACGGTGTTGGCGTCGCCTTCCTTGTAGAGGGAGATCTCCACCGACTCACGCCCGTTCACCCGCGTGATCTCCTCGCGATCCTTGCTGCCCCACCGGACCGTCGCCACGTCACCCAGACGCACCGAGGCGCCGTCCGCATGGACGATGATCAGGTCGGCGATCTCCTGGACGTCCTGGAATTCGTTGATGGTCCGGATGAGATACTGGCTGTCCTGCCCGCGCAGGGCCCCGCCGGGCAGGTTCACATTGCTCACGCCCACCACCTGCCGGACCCGGTCGATGGTGATGCCCAAGGCGGCCAACCTCTCCTGGTCGACCTCGATCTGGATTTCCTCCTCGAGTCCGCCCTTGATCCCGGCCGCGGCCACGCCCTTGACTGTTTCGAAATCCTGTTTGATCTGCCGGTCGGCCAGGCGGCGCAGGGTGGTCAGATCGCCGTCCCCGGCCAGGGCCAGCCGGATGATGGGGTCCAGGCTGGGATCGAAGCGCAGGACCACCGGGTCGGTGGCCTCCTCGGGCATGATCAGCCGGTCGAGCTTTTCCCGGACCTCCATGGAAAGCAGGTCCATGTCCGCTCCCCACTCGAACTCCAGGGTGACCTCGGAGATGCCGGCGCGCGACACCGAATGGATGGTCTGCAACCCGCGTAAAACACCCACGGCTTCTTCGACCGGGCGGGTGACCAGGTTCTCCACCTCCTGGGGTGCGGTGTCGGGAAACTCCGTCTGGACGGTAATGGACGGGTAGGTAATGTCCGGAAACAGTTCGAGGGAAAGGCGATTGTAACCGACCAGCCCGAAGGCGATGACGGCCAGGACCGTCATAACCACGCTGACCCGCCGCCGGACCGCCAAGCTGACTATCGCCTGCATCAGCGACCCGCCCCCATCCCGTCCTCGAGGACCTTCACCGGCGACCCGTTCTTGAGGGAACGCTGACCCTTGACGACCACCTGTTCGCCCACCGCAAGCCCCGACAGGATCTGGGCATGGTCGTCATCGGTGAACCCGACTTCGACGATGCGCCGTTCGGCGGTGGGTTTTTCCTCCGGGGTCAGGGTGTAGACCACGGACTCGCCCTTGTCGGTCAGAACCGCGATCCTCGGCACCAGTATCACGTTGTCGCGTTTCTCGGTCACGATCTGGACCTGCGCGAAATCCCCCGGCCGGGTTTGGGTGGGGTAATCCTGCACCTCGATGGTGAGCTTGATGGTCCCGCTGGTGGGATCGATGACTGGGCTGATCAGCTTGATCCGGCCGGTCAGGCGGGTCTCGCTGCTGTCCAGGACCAGATTGACCACCTGATTCCGCTGCAGCTTGTTGAATTCACGGCTGGGCACGTGGACCCGCGCCAGCAGGGGATCGAAATCGGCCATGACCATCACCGGGTCGCCGACCATCAGATTCTGTCCCACGTCCACCAGCCGCTTGGTGACCCGGCCGCTGAAGGTGGCCGTCACCGTGGTGTAGGAAAGGGCGAGCCGCGCGAGCCCCTCGTTGGCCTCGGCGCCGGCCAATTCGCTGCGCACGGCCTGGAATTCCTCCTCGGTGGCCAGTTCCTCCTTCATCATCTTTTCCATCCGCTCGAAGCGGGACCGCAGGTTGGCCGTGGACGCGGCGGCCTGTTCCAGGCGGTAGCGATATTCGTCGTTGTCGATTTCCAGGAGCGGGTCGCCAGCAGCGACATGATCTCCCTCTTCGGCCAGGAGCGTCCGCACGACCCCTGTCACCCGGGCCAGGATCTGGGCTTCCTTTTCCGCCTCGAGGGTCGCCGTGGCCCGGTAGTAACTGGAGATGGAACCGCTGACCGCGCGGGTCACGGCGACCGGAATAGCCGGCTGATCGGGCCGCTGCCCTCCCGGGTTACCCCGGTCGTGCTGACCGGCGCCCTGTTTCCCCTGGGCCGTCTGCTCGTCCCCCGCATCACCACAACCTGCGGCTGCCAGGAGGAGAAAGGCGGACGTTACAATCAGCCACGCGGGAACACCCCTCCGGCCGGCTCTTCGGTTCCAGGCCATCTTGCTCATTTCCTTTCATTTCAATCAGGTTGCGAAAATATCGGTCGTCAAGGTCGACTGGATCGGATCCATACGCACTTCAGCATACAAAGATTCCGGAATTTTCCATTCGTCGCAAGGTGAAACCGGGTTGTTGGTTCATTGACTGCCGCAAAGCCACCTTTTATTATGGAAGAACGTGAATCCCCAGTCCCTCTTTATCTGTACCGAGACGGGGCCGATTATCTGCCCCCGGGAGGAACCATGAAGATAGCCGTATGTGTGAAACAGGTTCCCGATTCGGAAACCAGGATCAATCTGCCAGCGCCGGCAACCGAGCTGGACAGGTCCGGGTTCACCCGGGTCCTGAATCCCTCCGACGCCTACGCCGTCGAGGAGGCCATCAAGATCAAGGAGGCCGGTGAAGGGGTCGAAGTGACGGCCATCACCATCGGGCCTGACACCGTCAAGGAAACCCTCAAGAAGGATTGTCTGGCCGTGGGCTGTGACAAGGCCGTGATCATCACCGATCCTGCCCTGGACGGAGTCGACCAGTCCGCCCTTTCCACGGTCCTGACAGCGGCCCTGGGACGCGACTCCTATGATCTGATCCTGTTCGGCGTCAAGGCCATCGACGACGACAGCGGCCAGATCGGCATCATGGTGGCCGAAAAGATGGGGCTGCCCCACGTGTCGATCATCACCCAACTGGAATTGGCCGACGGATCACTCACCGCCCACCGCGAGATCGAAGGCGGCAAGGAAGTCGTCACCGCCTCCCTGCCAGCGGTGCTGACCTGCCAGAAGGGATTGAACGAACCCCGCCTGCCGAGCCTGCCCAACATCATGAAGGCCGGCATGAAACCCATGGAGACACTGACCTGCGCGGACCTGGGCATCGAAGTCCCTGCCAGCCTGGTCGAGATCAAGCTCTACTCCCCGCCGCCGTCGCGGGCCGCATGCAAACTGGTCGAGGCCGAGGAACCGGCCGCGGCCGCCAAGGAACTGGCCCGCCTGCTTCATGAAGAAGCCAAGGTGATTTAAGTCCTGCGTTTTCAAACCGGCCTACGGGCCGAGGGGAGTTCAGACATGCCGAACATTGCCGTATTCATCGAACAGCGGGACGGCGTCCTCAAGAAGGTCGCCTGGCAGATGATGAGTGAAGCCCGCCGGATCGCCGACGCCGTCGGCGGCGAAGTGTGGGGCGTTTTCCTGGGCGGCGATCCGTCCACCGCTGCCGCCGAAGCCGGAAAGTACGGAGCAGACAAGGTCTTCTCGGCCTCCGGCGAGGAATTCAACCAGTACAACAGTGAAATCTACGGGACCGCCCTGGCTGCTTTCTGCAAGTCCGCCGGGCCGGATATCCTGCTCATCGGTTCGACGGCCATGGGCAAGGATCTCGGTCCCAAGGTCGCCGCCAAGCTGGAATGCGCGTGCATCAGCGACGCGGTGGGCCTCAAATACGAGGGCGGTTGGGAAGTGCGGCGGCCCATCTTCGCGGGCAAGTGCTTTGCCGATGTGACCCCCAAATCGGCCATGACCGTGGTGGGCATCCGGCCCAACGCCTTCATCCTCAAGGAAAAAGCCGCGCCGGCGGCCGGCGAGACCTTCGAGGCGGGCACCGCCGGCATCAGCCCCAAGGCAGTCGTGGAGCGCATCGAGTCCGGCGACGGCGGGAAAGTCGAATTGACCGAAGCAGAGATCATCGTTTCGGGCGGTCGGGGCATCAAGGGCTCCGAGAATTTCGAACTGATCGAGAAGCTGGCCGATTCCCTGGGCGCGGCCGCCGGCGCCAGCCGAGCCATCGTCGACGCCGGCTGGGTGGACTACGCCCACCAGGTCGGACAGACCGGCAAGACCGTCGGTCCGAACCTCTACATCGCCTGCGGCATCAGCGGCGCCATCCAGCACCTGGCCGGGATGAGCAGCAGCAAGTGCATCGTGGCGATCAACAAGGACGCCAACGCCCCCATCTTCAAGGTGGCGGACTTCGGCGTTGTCGCTGATCTGTTCGATATCTTACCGGCACTGACGGACGAGGTAGGCAAGATCAGGAGTTGACCAACGACGGGCGGAGGGGAACCTGGGCCTGGGCACGTAAAAGCCGCCGTGGCAAATCGCCGCGGCGGCTTTTTCATGTTCGCCGATGCCGGGCTAGGAAGCGACCCGGACCAGCAGATCCTCCTTCAGGCCGTCGTTGGCCGGCTCCTCGCCGAACCACACCGTCCACAGGGCCTTGACGAACTCGAAATTCGAAATAACGCCCTGTTCCTCGCCGTTCAGGACCGTCTTCAATCCTACACCGGGAATGTACGTGAAGATGAGTATGTCGCCTTCCTCCGCGTCGTTCTTGAAGTAGGCGAAAAATTCATCCATGTCCGCGGCGAAGGCCGACAGGTCGTCGTAATTCTCTTCGATGACATCCTTGAAGGCGTTGACGAGCTTTTCCCGGCTGAAGCCCCGCACCAGGTCCATCCGGATCATCTTGGGGGCATCCAGGTTCAGCAGGGCCTCGCCCTGATCATCTTCCAGTTTGGCGTCCTCGGCCACGTAGGAAACGATGACGTAGACGTTGAACTTCATGAAGGTTTTTTCCCGCAGGCCCACCCCGGTGACGGTCAGGGTGTGGCTGGCGCCCCCCGCCTCGATGGTCACGGTGTCGTCGTATTCCATTTCCGTGCCGGGTTCGACAATGGCGCCGGCGGTCAGCGGCAACAACAGGATGAGCAGGACAAACAGGCTGGCAATGTGTGCGAATTTGTTCATGGCGGTTCTCTCCCGGGCCGGTGGAAAAATGACGTGACGGTTGCATCCGGTTGCCGCAAGACTACCTCCACCTCGCGGACCATACAAGCAAAAGGGTTGAACCCGGGATAAACAAAAAAGTGCCCGCGGACGTTAACCGTCCACGGGCACTGGTTGTGCAGGAATATTCCTACTTGAACAAACTCGTGGCTTTGTCGTCGAAATCGTCGTCATCGTCGTCACAATGTCCGGGGCCGATGTCCCCGTTGTTGTAGTCGTCGAAGGATCCCTGCCACATCATGACCATGTCCTTGTCGTCGTCGCTCAGACCGTTCCAGTCCATGTAGTCATGGTCGGCCAGGAAAGCGTCGGCGTCGGTCACGTAGTCCGCGACAGCGCTGTCGCTGGCGCCGGCGGCGAAGTTGAGCTTCGAGGCCAGCAGCTGGGCGTACAGCTTGGTGATGCCGTTGTTGTTCTTGCCGTAGGTCTTCATCTCCAGGACATCCACCGCGATGTAGACATCGGTCACGTCCAGGCTCTTGGTTCCACCCGCGTCACCGAGGGTGATGGGCAGGTACTGGCTCAGAACGTCGTCCTGGGGACCCAGGCCGGTCCAGTTCTTCCAGAAGCCGATGGTCCGGGTGCAACCCTCTTCGACCGGCATGTAGATACCCGCGTCCCAGGTCATGTCATTCTCGCCGGGATCAAGGGTGGTGCAGACGGCCGTACCGGTGGCCGGATCCGCATCGCTGTCCTTGGCCGGATCGCCGCCCTGGTTCATCGGGCTGAAGACGTAGCCGCCGGGCAGCATGAAGTGGATGTTGTAGTCGCCCGGCTCCAGTTCGCAGAACATGTAGTAGCCGTCGGCGTCGGTGAACATCGCCGAGATTGTGCCGCCCTGGCAGTCCTGCAGCAGGACCTCCACATCGGGAACACCCATCTCGCCGTCGTCCTGGATGCCGTCCATGTTCGTGTCGTACCACACGTAATCACCGATGCAGGCCAGCGGGGTCACGGGCACGGACAGGCCGGTGCCGACCCAGGCCATGGAGGCGCCGCGGGGATTGGTGCTGTTCACCGAGATCAGTTCCACGGTCAGTTCGGTCGCGCCGGCGGGCACGTTGACCGCCAGGACATGGGAATCCCACAGATCTCCCTCGGAACTGCCGAGGATGTTGTCGAAGATCTGGTCGCCGGCGATGGTGGTGACCTTGATCTGGTTCGGACGGTTCTCGCCGACGCTGCCGGCGAACACGACCAGATCCGCGACCCGGTCCGCGCCTTCGGCGTTGAAGGTGAAGGTCTTGGGTACGGTGCTGTTCAGGGTCCCGGCGAAATTGAAGTACGCCATGTCCAGACCGTCAAACAGCGACAGGTCGGCCATGTTGCCGTCATCGTAGATGACCAGGATCCCGGCGCCGTTGTTTTCATCCAACGTGCTGGCGGAGAAATCGAAATCGAAGTCGGTGATTTCGAAACTGTTCAGCCCGGGAGCAACCATGCCTTCGGCCGTGATGTCGGCCCGATAGGCGTAAAAATTGTAGTTTTCGAAGAAATTGGTCGGCCCACCGATCTGCATGCCGGTGATCGAAGTCCCGTTGACCGAAATGGTGTCGTCGCCATCGGTGCCGGTGGTACCGCCCTCCCAATACAGGAGAACCTGCACGACCGTGGCGCCCATCGGCACGGTAATGTCGAAGTTGCCGGTGTCGGTGTCGACCATGCCGACCCCGCCCTCCAGGAAACCGGACCCATCGGCGATGAAGATACTCGGAACACCGAGTTCTTCAGTACCGTCCTTGTCATAGCCGGTCTGGGTGTCAGGTGCGGTCATGTCGGCTTCCTGGCTGCAACCGGCAACCAGGATTCCCACCAACATCAACATCATGATAATGCGAATGCTTCTCATTTCATTGTCCTCCTTCATCGGTTTTTGCACGTCTTCGAATTGATCGAGTGTTAGGCAAAGTTGAGAAGTGTTATCGTTAGGATGCCCAAACGATGATTTTCCCCTGAGATATTATCTCAAAATTGTCCTGTTTTGTCAACATCTCGGCACAATATTTCACCAAAACTTAAAAAAGTGCATTTCGCAATTCCAGCCAGAAATCACCAGCTCCAGTGAATCCAGAAAATCGCTATTCATCAAGCCGGCATATTCTTCGATTGTGGGATCTGATATGTACAGGAAAAGGGGCGATTCCTCGCCCCTTTCCCATGGTGATCCGGGCTGCCCAGGCAACCTGGATTCGGTTATTTGAACAACTTCTGGTCACGGCCGGTCGGCGGGTGGATCTGGAAATTGCCACCGTCGATGTAACCGTACACCTCGTACATGATGTTCGAGCTGTCATCAATGCCCTCGTAGATGCGGATCCGATAGAAATCCGGGCAATCGCAGTCGGCCAGTTCGGTGCCGCCGTTCAGCCCATATCCGAGAGGATCGCAGCCGTCGGGCAGGTCGTGCCCACCGGGCTCGCCGAGGTCGTCGATGTTGACTTCGAACCAATGCAGGCTTTCACCGATCATGACGTGGTCGGCGATCTCCGCAGGCGCGTTTCTCATATTCTTGAAGGTTCCCACGCCGCCGAAGTCGAGCTGCTTGGCCGGAGCTTCACGAGCCTGGACGCACCAGCCCGGATCCGAGCATTCGATCCAGTCGATCTCCGTGCCTTCAGGCGCGCTGGGGGTCCCGCCATGGAACGTGAACGAACCCGCGACTCCATCCTTCTGGGTGTGGGTCCAGTTGCCCCAGGGCTGAGGCTGCGAGGCAAGGGGAGCACCCGCCTGGCCGCCGAAGGTGTATTGGTTGAAGCTGCCGTCGGGGAAGAAGAACTCATCGTTGCCGCCACCGGTCATCCGGCAGCCGATCTCTTCCACGGTAGGCATGAACATGCCGGCGTCCCAGGTCATGTCATGCTCACCAGGTTCGAGATTGGTGCATACCGCCACACCGGTGACAGGATCAGCATCGCTGTCCTTGGCCGGGTCGCCGCCCATGTTCATGGGGCTGAATTCGTAACCCGGGAGCAACACGAATTTGACGTTGTAATCGCCGGGATCCAGGTCGCAGAACAGGTACTCGCCGTTGGCATCAGTGGTCGTAATGTCCAGTTCGCCGCCCTGGCAATCCATCAGGTAAACGGTCACACCCTCGATGCCGGGCTCGCCGTCGTCCTGGTAGCCGTCCTCATTAAGGTCATGCCACACGAAGTCGCCGAGGCAGGCCAAGGGGGGAGTCACGGGGATGGCGAATCCCGCACCGACCCAGGCCATCGAAGCCCCGCGGTCCTCAACGGGATCAAGGGGAGTGACGGTCGAAATCAACTGGACCGTGAGCGCGGTATCACCGGCCGGGATGAGGATATCCGTCAGGCACAGGGTGTCCCACAACAGACCGTCGTCGCTGCCCAGGAGGTTGTCCCGTACATCGTCGCCCGCCGAGGTGGTGAACTTGATCGCGTTCGGTCGGCCCACGCCAACGCTTCCGGCGAAGATCACCATGCGCCCCATCCGATCAGCGGATTCGGCGGCGAAGGTGAAGATCTGCGGAACGGTGGCGTCCAGGGTCGGCTCGAAATCGAAGTAGGCCATGTCCAGGCCGTCCAGGACGGAGATCTCGGCCGGCGTGCCGTCATCGTAGATGACCATTATGCCGATGCCGTTGTTCTCGTCCAGCGAACCGCCGGAAAAATCGAAATCGAAATCGCTGATGGTGAAGCTTTGGAGCCCGTTGGTCACCAGACCCATGGCCGTGATGTCCGCCCGGTAGGCGGAAAACCAGTAGTTGGAGAAGAAATTGGTCGGTCCGCCGATCAACTCTCCCGTCACGTCGTTGCCGTCGATCTTGACGATGTCGTCACCGGGAGCGCCGGTGGTACCGCCGGCCCAATAAACCAGGACCTGGGTGATGGTGACGCCCATGGGCACATCGATATTGAGGATCCCATCGGTGGGTGCGACCATGCCCACGCCGCCCTGGGCAAAGCAACTGCCCGAAGCGATGAGGATGGTCGGCGGGCCGAGTGTTTCGGTTCCGTTCTTGTCGTAATGGTACTGGGTCTGTGAGTCAGGCGCCGTCAACTCGGGTTCCTGGCTGCAACCCACAGCCAGCAGCCCGATGGACAGCAAAACCGCGAGAATGCGAATGCTCTTCATCCTTCGTCCTCCTACAAATGGATGTTTCGTGTGACTTAGATTTGATTATGCCGACTTTGAACACGTCGCCCAGGAACCGAGCGAAGTTTTCCCCCACAAGGATTATCTCAGAAGTGTGGTGAAATGTCAACGTGAAGGAAAAAATAATCTAACGAAAGCAGTATTTTAATAACACAAGCTTAATTTTGATTTATCTTATTGAACTATTGACTTATTAACCGGGATGACTGAATTTCTGCGCGATTCCATGAGTCCGGAGAAATCTATTTCCCCAGTTTCTCCCAGACCGCGCCCATGTTCATGCCGCCGGCTTCGGCGATCCGGGCGTGCTTGCGCGCGTCCTTGCCATTGTCCAGGTAGCTGCAGGCGATGCCCAGGTAAGCGTGAGCCAGCAGGTTGTCCGGATCCAGGGCCAGGGCCTTGCGGCAGGCCGCCTCGGCCGCATCGAACTGTCCGAACCGGCAGAACAACCGTCCCTGGCGTGCGTAGGCCTCGGCCTCCCGAGGATCGAGGGTCAACACCTGGCCGTACGTGGTGAAGGCTTCCCTGTTCTTGCCCTGCTTTTCAAAGGACCGGCCCAGGGCCAGCCACAGATCCGGATTGTCGGGATCCGAAGCAATGAACCGCAGGCAGAGATCTTCGGCTTCGGCCGTCTCGCTGATGTCCATCAGCCCGTTGACCAGGCGCACCCGGGGCAAGGCCTCCTGGGGCGAAAGAGCCAGGGCCCTGCGATAGCACCCCACCCCCGCCTTTTTGGCCCCCATCCGGAAATGGATTTCGCCCAGACGGATATGTGCATCCATGTTCTCCTTATCGAGGGCCACCGCATCGCGGGCCGCCGCTTCGGCCTTGGACATGCGGTCCCGGGCTTCGTAGACCACAGCGAGTTCGACCAGGAGATTGGAGGATGGATTGGCCTTGTTGCGACCGATTTCCAGGATATCCTCAGCTTCCTTCAACTCGCCGATCTTCACCAGGAAGCGGCTGTAGTTGATGTAGGCGGCGGGATCCAGGGGATTCTCGGCGATCACGGACCGACCTTCGACCTTGGAGGCGATTCCCCCCGCCGCGCCGGCAAGATACGGCGACATGGCCAGGCCGAACAGGACGAGAACGGCAAGACGGGCGATACGTGTGGCGTTGGATCGAAGCATGACAGATTCTCCGCAGTCGGTGATTTCCTCCCGGAAGGGCCATAGACCCCGCGTTACCATCAAGTTTGATGCCACGGTGGGTCAAAATCCACATCCAATGCGGACCACTCATCGCAGCCGGCGGGAAACCCCGTGTCAGACGCCCAGCCGCTGCCTGACCTCGGCCAGGCCCTGATCCGCCTCATCCACCAGTTCCTGCAGGATTTCCCGCATGGGTTGGACCTTGTTGATGATGCCGACGGATT
The DNA here is from genome assembly GCA_965369705.1 of uncultured bacterium. Taxonomy (GTDB): domain Bacteria; phylum Krumholzibacteriota; class Krumholzibacteriia; order LZORAL124-64-63; family LZORAL124-64-63; genus JAGLCY01. The sequence continues at coordinate 3,955 of CBDURF010000011.1, read as the reverse complement.
GCCCGGCCATCAGCGAACCATGCTCCACATCACCATCCACCGCGGCGTTCCGCAACGACCCGACCCAGTATTCTTCGACCTTGAATTGGGCCTCCTGACGACTTATTTCGCCATTCTTGATTTGGTTCAACAGTTCAAATTGCAATGTCCCGAAGTGGGTCATGGCGTGGTTGTTCAGGGCCCGCACCGACACCACCGGCAGCTTGGTGCTGTACTGGGGGGTGGAAATGGCTTCCCGGGCCCGCGCCCTGATGAACACTTCCTTGAATTTCTCGTGTGCGTTGCATTCCTGGGCGAGGACGAACCGGGTGCCCATCTGGGCGCCCGCCGCCCCCATCAGGGACAGATGCGTGATCATCCGGCCGGTGGCGATGCCGCCGGCCACGAAGATGGGAATTTCCGGGAATTTGAAGAGGATTTCCTGCAGCAGCACGATGGTCGACACATGACCGATATGTCCGCCGGCTTCGCTGCCTTCCAGGATGAGGCCGTCCGCCCCGTAACTGATCATCCGCTTGGCGATGCTGCTGGCCGAAGCGAAACAGAGCACCTTGGCTCCGCTCTTCTTGGCCTGCTCCACCTCCGACCCGCGGGGAAGCGACCCGGCAAAGACGATGTGACCGACCTTCTGCTCACAGAGGATGTCCAGATGGGCCTGGTAGTTGGGAGCAATGGTGATGACGTTGCCGGCGAAGGGCCGGTCGGTCAGTTCGCGGGTCTGTTCGACGTACCCGGCGAACATTTCCGGCGGCATGTTGCCGGCGGCCAGGACGCCGAAGGCCCCCAGGTTGCTCACCAGCGAGACAAGGTGGGGGTCACTGATCCAGGTCATGGCGCCGCACATGAAAGGTAGTTCGGTGCCGAGGAATTCCTTTCCCCTGCTCCAGATCTTGTCGAGGCGGTCGGTGGATCGTACGGGATTGGGGGCGCTCATGACAATCCTCCTGAAGCGGAAACACCGGCCGAGCCGGTGTGAAAAGGCCCTCAAACCGGGCAGGGGTGTTCCATCAATCCTTCTATAGCAGAAGAACCGGGGATTTGCAACCAATGGCGCAACCCCGGTTCTTCCCCGGATCATGACCTGATCATGAGCCAATCATGACCTGCGGCTACTCGGCAAGACCGGCCAGCATCACCTCGGCGATGTCCCGCGCCCGCAGGCTTTCGCTACGGTCGGTTTCCTTGATGGCGTCGCCCAGCATGGTCAGGCAGAAGGGGCAGGCCGTGCAGACCTCGGCGGCGCCCGTGGCCGCCGCCTCTTCGATCCGGTTGTGGTTGATGCGCGTGCCCAGGTCTTCCTCCATGAACATCCGGCCGCCGCCGGCTCCACAGCAGAAGCCCTCACGGCGGTTGCGGGGCATTTCACGCAGCTCGACGCCGTCGATGGCGGCCAGGACTTCCCGCGGGGCCTCGTAGAGGTTGTTGTGGCGTCCTAGGTAGCACGAATCGTGATAGGTGACGGAGACCTGCTCGCCGCCCTTCAGCTTCAGGCGCCCGGACCGGACCAGTTCGGCCAGTAGCTGGCCGTGGTGAATGACCTCCACCCCTTCCAACCCGAAATCGGGATACTCGTTGGCGATCATGTTGAAGCAATGGGGGCACGCGGTCAGGATCTTGCCCACCTTGTACTTCTGGAAGACCGCGATGTTGGCCGGCGCCTGCATCTGGAACAGGTATTCGTGGCCCACCCGGCGGGCGGGATCGCCGCAGCAGAGTTCCTCGGTGCCCAACACGGCGTAATCAACCCCGGCAGTGTTCAACAGGCTGCACAGGGCCCGCAGAACATCGGAATTGCGGCTGTCGAAGCTGCCCGCGCAGCCGACGAACAGCAGGTAGTCCGCCTGTCCCTTGTCCCGCAGACGGGGCACATCGAGATCCCCGATCCAGTCCTCGCGACCGGCGGCGCTGACGTTCCAGGGGTTGCTGTTGTTCTCCAGGCCCTTCAACGCTCCCTGCAGCACGGAGGGCACCTTGGCCTCCATCATGACCAGGTGGCGTCTCTGGTCGATGATGTTCGGAATGTGGTCGATCATCACCGGGCAACAATCCACGCACCAACCGCAGGTCGTGCAGGCCCAGATGGCCTCCTCGTCGTTGACCTCGCCGATCAGGGCGGGCCGGGTCATCGCCTCGACGGCCGCGGCCGCCTCGGCGGACCTGCCCTGGGCCTTGAGCTTGCCCACGGCGATAAGATGGTCGGCCATCCCGTACGCCTGGTCCCGTTCATCGATGATGATGGAACGCGGCTTGAGCGGCTTGTCCGTCAGGTTGGCGGGACACATCTCGTCGCAACGGCCGCACTCGGTGCAGGTGAACATGTCCAGGAACCGTCGCCAGGAAAAATCCTCCAGGCGGCCGACTCCAAACATCTCGCGGCCCTCGAAGTCCATCTTCTCCAGGGCCGCGCTGGGCGTCAGGCGCCGCAGGTAGACGGCCGGCAGTGCGGTGATGACGTGAAAATGCTTGCCGAAGGGCAGGAAATTCAGGAAGGCCAACAGCAGAACCACATGCAACCAGAACATGGTCTGCCCCCAGCCGGCCACCACTGATTCAGGCTGGCCCGCGAAAACACCGGCGGCAAGGGTCGATACCCACGCCCAACCCCTTTCCGCGTGCTCGGGCTGCTGGATGAAAAGGGCCGCGTCGGCCAGGAAGTCCGTCACCATCAGGGCGGCGATCCACAGCAGGACCAGCAGAGCTTCGAAATTCAGGTGCAGGCGGCTCGGCTTGACGACCAGCCGCCGCCAGATGGCGTAGAAGACCGCCAGCAGCACCAGGACGGCGAAGGTGTCCTTGAACAACGCATAGACCAACCCCAGGGTCCCGCCCAGGAGAGGCAGATGGAAATCGGGCGAATAGCCCCTCCCGATGAGAGTCACCGTCCGGGTGAAGATCACGAGGAAACCGAAGAAGATCGTCAAGTGCATCAGGCCGGCCCAACGTTTGTACAACAACCGTTTCTGGCCGAAGCCGATGACCATGAGGGACTTGAACCTCTCCCAGGGCCGGTCGTTCATGTTGAGGTTTTCGCCCGAGCGCATCAACCAGTAACGATCGGCCATGGTCCCGATGAACATGGACAAGGACAGGAACATGAGGATGGACATGAAAACCGGACTCACGCGGACCCCTTCCTTCGCCTTGACGCCGGGCGGGTGGTTCCCCTCCGGCATCTCACTGAATGGTCATTCAGTGAGGATAAAGCATGGATCTCTCGAAGCCCAGAAAAAAGTAGGCTTGCCGGGAGCCTACCTTGACAACCTCTTGCGCGGATAACCAAAAACCCCGGCGGCCGCTCCTGAGCAGTTCAAAGGTTTGGCGTGCAGGTCACCTGCGAACGTGTCAGGCGCAGGGGGGGAGAGTCTGTTGCGGAGAGTTGACAAAAAACCATTTTTTTAAAGCGATATATTTTGGTTACAGTACTATTTTCCGTTGAATCACCCTCCATTCTCCCTTGTTTACAACATGAGCTGGGGACGATAGATTTCCGGCATGCCATCCGATTCCCCAACAGGTTGGCCTGAAACCGGTTTTCCCGAAAGGACGCTCCATGAACGACACCCGGAATCTCCGCAATCCCTCCGACGACCGTATCCGGGAGATCCTGGGCGGCATGAAACGCGTGGCGGTGGTCGGACTCTCGGCCAAGGAGGACCGGGCCAGTCATGGCATCGCAAGGTTCCTGGTCGGCCAGGGTTTCGACGTCGTCGGAGTCAATCCCATGCTCAAGGAGGATGTTCTCGGAATCAAGGTCTATCCCTCCCTGGCCGACGTGCCGGGACCGGTCGACCTGGTGGATGTTTTTCGGCGCAGCGAAACCGTGCCTCCGGTCGTCGACGAGGCAATCGCCATGAAGTCCGGCGTGATATGGATGCAGGAAGACGTCGTGCATGAGGAAGCCGCCGCCAAGGCCCGCGAGGCCGGGCTCGATGTGATCCAGGACCGCTGCCTCTAC
>CBDURF010000010.1:0-34564 GCA_965369705.1 uncultured bacterium | reverse complement strand
GCAAGGGATCTTCCACGGCGCCTCCGGCACTCATCGCCGGGACCAGCAATTTCGGACCCATGAGCCGCAAGATGAAGAGCAAGGAAATCGACGAATTCGAAAAACGCTTCGGTTACAAACCGGTGCAGTTGCGGACCAGCATCGACATGTTGGCGGTGTACGTAAACAAGGACAATCCCATCGCGGGAATGACGCTACAGCAGGTCGACGCCATCTTCAGCAAGACCCGCAAGGGTGGCATGACCAAGGAAATCCGGACCTGGGGCGACCTCGGCTTGACCGGCGAGTGGAAGGACAAGCCCATCAGCCTCTACGGTCGCAACAGCGCCTCCGGCACCTACGGCTACTTCAAGAAGCACGCACTGTTCAAGGGCGACTACAAGGACGAGGTCAAGGAACAGCCGGGCAGCAGTTCCGTGGTCCAGGGCGTGGCCACCGACAAGTACGGCATCGGTTACAGCGGCATCGGCTATATCACAAGCGACGTGCGCGCGGTGCCCCTGTCCGCCGACACGGGGGATGATGTCGCCTACATGGCGGCTGAAGCGGACAACGCCTATTCCGGCGATTATCCCCTGGCCCGTTTCCTCTACCTTTCGGTCAACTACAAACCCGGCAGTCAGTTGGATGACCTGCGCAGGGAGTTCATCCGCTTCGTTTTCAGCAAGCAGGGCCAGGAAGTGGTGGTCAAGGACGGTTACCTTCCTGTTCCGGCCACCGTGGCCCGGGAAGAGCTTCAGACCGTCGGCATTGAGCCAAATTTCTAGCCCGGCGGGATTGATATGAGTCCAGCCGTGGATCCTGAAAAACGCCGGAGCATAACCGGCAAGACCTGGAGCAGGAAGCCTCGCCGGAGCGTCCTGCTCCAGGACGTGATTGCCCGGCGGCTGATCACTCTCAGCGGCATCGGCGGCATCGTGGCGGTGTCCCTGGTGGGGCTCTTTCTGGTCTGGGTGGTCCTGCCGCTGTTGGTGCCCACAAAACTGGACGACAGGCGGGAGCTGCCCGCCTTGGCCGCCGGCGTTTCGGATTCGCCCTCGCCTGCCGGATCCCGGCTCGCAATTTTGGACCAGGCCATCGACAACTACGGCAGCATGTCCTGGAACCTCATGTCGGATGGATTTTTCCTGGTCCAGGACCTGGACACGGGGAAGATTCTGGACCGGATTCCCGTCGCCGAAGGCAGATTGCCCAGGAGCTGGGCCTTTGCCGGTCCTGAAGGCAAGTGTGTCTTCGGATTTGCCGACGGGTCGGTCATGTTCGCCAAAGCCGCTTTCACCACGGAGTTCCTGACCGACGAGGCCGTTCCGGCGGAATACCACGATCTGGAAACCGGCGCCCGCCGGGCTTGGCGTAACGGGTCCCTGGAACGGACCCCTGAAGGCCAGCTCCGGTTTCAGGTCCTGACCTTTACCCGCCAGGATGTCCTGCCCCTGGGCAGCGCGCCCATCGACCTCATCGATTTGTCCGCCACATCTTCGGGTTTCGCCCTGGCTGCCTTGGACAGCACCGGCATCTTCCATTACCGGGACCTCACCCTGAAAACCAACATGCTCTCGGGCAAGGTTCGGGTGCGCAGCCGGGGTGGAGAGTTGGACCTGGGCCGGAAGAACGGGAGTGCCGCGGGCGCCTTTGAATATCTCATGCTCAACGACACGGGGGATCTGGCCCTGTTGACCGCCCCGGACGGCCATTCGTTGTTGCTCCAGAAAACGGGGTCGGTTTTTTCAGTGGTCGGAAACCAGGATCTGGCGCCGGAACCAGGGACTCCGGTGACCAGCATGGCCTTCCTGACGGGAAAGGTGTCCCTGGCGGTTGGAGACGGTGCGGGGGGATTGACTGTCTGGTTCGCCATCAGGGGCACGGGTGGGGACCCGGCCAGGATGGTGCCCGCCCACCGCCTGGAGGCCGGTGAAGCGGCCGTGACCGCCCTGGGCGCTTCGTATCGCTCACGCATGCTGGCCGCCGGATACGCCGACGGGTCGGTGAAGGTTTTCCATGTCACCAGCGGTCGCAAGCTGGGAGAGGGCAGGTTGGCGGACGGTTCGGTGCTCCAGGTGGCCTTGGCCCCGCGCGAGGATCTGCTCACCGCCGCCGGCCGTGACGGCAGCGGGGTCTGGCGCCTGGATGCACCCCATGCCGAAATCAGTCTCGGGGTCCTGTTCCGACCCGTCTGGTACGAGGGCTATTCCGGACCGGCCTACGTCTGGCAGTCTTCAGCCGCATCGGACAGCTTCGAACCCAAACTGAGCCTGATCCCCCTGATCTTCGGCACCCTCAAGGCCACCTTCTACTCCTTGCTGTTCGGCCTGCCGCTGGCTGTTCTTGCCGCCATCTACACCAGCGAATTCCTGGACAAGAAGTCCCGTTCCCGGGTCAAACCGGTGATCGAGATCATGGCCAGCCTGCCGAGCGTGGTCCTTGGTTTCCTGGCGGCGCTGGTCATGGCGCCCGTGGTCGAAAGGGTCGCCGTGGAAGTCCTGGTGGTGATCCTGTTCAGTCCTTTCTGCGTGCTGCTGGGCGCCCATCTCTGGCAGCTGCTGCCCCGGGAAATGGCGGCCCGCCTGGATTCCTACCGGCCGTTCGCCGTGCTGGGGGCCCTGCTCGTCGGTGCGTGGGCCGGGTGGCAGCTTGGCCCGGTGGTGGAGAACATCGGTTTCGCGGGCAACTTCAAGGGCTGGCTCGACGGCAGGATGGGTTCCGGCATCGGCGGCTGGGTGGTGCTGCTCCTGGCGCCCGGCGGGTTGTTCGTCAGCTGGCTCAACGGCCGTTACGGTCAGGGATTCGTCCGGAACCGGGGTGCGAACTGGGGCCGGACATCGTTGGCCCTGCTGGATCTGGGCAGGTTCCTGGCGTCCACGGTCCTGACCGTCGGTATTGCGCTGTTTCTGGGGTGGCTGCTGGATTCCTCCGGCTGGGATCCACGCGGTTCCGTGTACGGCACCTACGTGCAGCGTAACGCCTTGGTGGTCGGCATTGCCATGGGATTCGCCGTCATACCCCTGATCTATACCATCAGCGAGGATGCCCTCACGTCGGTACCCGATCATCTCCGGGCCGCGTCGTTGGGAGCCGGGGCGACCCCTTGGCAGACGGCGATCCTGGTAGTCGTTCCCCCGGCCATGAGCGGGTTGTTTTCCGCAGCCATGATCGGTCTGGGCCGCGCGGTGGGAGAAACCATGATCGTGCTGATGGCAGCCGGCAATACGCCCATCATGGATATGAACATCTTCAACGGTTTTCGTACCCTGTCCGCCAATCTTGCGGTGGAATTGCCCGAAGCGGTGCAGAACAGCACTCATTACCGGACCCTGTTCCTGGCCGCGTTGACCCTTTTCGTGATGACCTTCATTCTCAACACCGTGGCCGAAGGGGTGCGCCTTCACTTCCGGAGAAAGACGAGCCGGCTGTGACGGTTGCCAGGGAAAATTGCGAACAGCTGACCGGGGGTGGCTCGCCTCAGGCCGCCTCACTGCTTTCTCGCGGTGAACCGCTGGTCTGGCTGACGGGTTTCGGTCTGGTGGTGGGGTTGTTGATGGTGATCGCGCTGGTCGGCTTCCTGTTCTACCAGGGCAGCACCACCTTCTGGCCTTCCGCAGTGATCCAAATCGTCACTCTCGATGGGTCTGTCGTTATGGGGGAGGTCACGCGGTCCGAGGACTTCGAGCCGTTGCCCGAGGCGGTGGCTGCCCTCGGTGATGAAGAATTATCCGCCGCCCAAGCGGAATTGTCCCGCAGGGAAGGAAAGCTGCACCGGCGCCTTGTCCGCACTGGAAATTTCGAGCTCACGGGGGAGCATTTCCGATGGGTGGAGGATTTCCGGTTCGACGGCCAAGGGGTTCGGAAACCGAAGTGGGCCCTGATATTTGAACGTACGGCCTGGGGCCGTTTCTACGGCGTTCCGGTGGGTTTCCTGATCGATGAGGAAATCCAGACCACCGAGCCCGAAGAGAGCTGGCAACTGTTCAAAGAGCATTCAGGTGAGGACAAGCCACCTTCCCGATACGCCATCAGGTTGCAGACGGCTTCGGGCGAAACCAAGGATCTGGACCTGGCTGAAATCGTGCGCGCCTACCCCGCCAACCAGCTGGGGCTGGGGGGAAAGATCGGGATCTATCTGAGCCGGTGGCGGGAATTCCTGACCGCCGAACCCCGCGAGGCCAACAGCGAGGGCGGGGTCTTTCCCGCGATCTTCGGGACCGTGGTCATGACCCTGGTCATGACGCTGCTGGTGGTGCCCTTCGGCGTGATGTCCGCTCTTTATTTGCGGGAGTACGCGGGTCAGGGGTGGCTGACCAGCACGGTCAGGATTTCCATCAACAATCTGGCGGGAGTGCCCAGCATCGTCTTCGGGGTGTTCGGGCTCGGGTTTTTCAGCTACATCGTCGGCGGGAGCATTGATGCCGTCTTCTTCGCGGACAAGCTTCCGAATCCGACCTTCGGCACCGGGGGCATCATGTGGGCCTCGCTGACCCTGGCTCTGCTGACCCTGCCGGTGGTGATCGTCGCGACCGAGGAGGCCCTGGCCGCCGTACCCACCACCATGCGCGAGGGATCGTTCGCCTGCGGCGCCACCAAATGGCAGACCATTCACCGGGTCGTGCTGCCCCGCGCCCTGCCCGGAGTGATGACCGGCGCCATCCTGGCCATGGCCAGGGGCGCGGGCGAGGTCGCCCCGTTGATGCTGGTGGGCGCCGTGAAGCTGGCTCCGGACCTGCCCCTCGACCAGCATTTCCCGTTTTTCCATCCCGAACGCAGCTTCATGCATCTGGGCTTCCACATCTACGACCTGGGTTTCCAGAGCCAGAATTCCGAGGCGGCCAAACCCATGGTCTTTACCACCACGATGGTCCTGATGGGCATCGTTTTGTTCCTGAACTCCGCAGCCATCTGGTTGCGTTCACGATTGGCGCGCAGATTCAGCGGGTCCAAGTTCTAGAAAGGGTGCCATGTCACAGGCCGAGACCCAGGTCATCTCAGATCGCCTGACCCGAATCGCCGGCGGGGCGGTCGTTCCCACCACCATCCATCCCGAGCTCGCCCAGGAAGAGTCGGTGCTCGACGTGCTGGAATTCAATCTGTGGTACGGCGACACGCAGGCGCTTTTCGATGTCACGATGTCCATTCCGCGGGGCAAGGTCACCGCGTTGATAGGACCTTCGGGCTGTGGCAAAAGCACCTTGCTGCGGTCGGTGAACAGGATGAACGATCTCATCGAAACGGTTTCGATCAGCGGTGACATGAAGCTGGGGGAGGACAGGATCTACGGGAAGAGTATCGACGTGATCGAACTGCGGCGCCGCATGGGCATGGTGTTCCAGAAGTCGAATCCCTTCCCCATGAGTATCCGGGAAAACGTTGTCTACGCCCTGAAGATCAACGGAGAACGCAACCGGGCCGTGCTGGACGAGGTCTGTGAAAAATCCCTCAAGGGCGCGGCCCTGTGGGAGGAGGTCAAGGACCGCCTGAATGAAAGCGCGCTCAGCATGTCCGGGGGACAGCAGCAGCGCCTTTGCATCGCCCGCGCCATCGCCGCGGAGCCGGAGGTCCTGCTGATGGACGAACCCTGCAGCGCCCTCGATCCCATCGCCACCTCCCGGGTGGAGGAACTGATCCTTCGCCTGCGCGGGGACTACACCGTGCTGATGGTCACCCACAATATGCAGCAGGCCAGTCGGGTCAGCGATTTCACGGCGTTCATGTATCTGGGACAGGTCGTGGAATACGGGCCGACCGCCAGGCTGTTCACCAACCCGATCCTGAAGGAGACCGAGGATTACATCACCGGCCGGTTCGGCTGAGGGGCGGCTGCAAATAGAAATAATGAAGAGGGGGGCCATGGGGCCCCCCTCCGGCGTTCCCTTACGCGGAAAGAATGGATTTCGGGTCGTTGTCAGAAACCGACCGTCATCCCCGCCGCGTAGGTCACGAGCATGCCGGTCATGTCGCCGTAGACGTAGATCTGGTCGTCCTGAAGGTCCATCAGGTTGACCGAACCGTACACCGTGGCTCGCTTGTCCAGCTTGTAATTCACACCCAAAGTACCCTCGAGCTGACTGTAGTCGAGATCACTGTATTCGTTGATCGACGAGAAGTCATAGTCGGCGGTGCTTGCGGGGTTGTCGGGACTGATCGGGAAGTTGGGATCGATGCCCACGGGCGTCAACCCCGTGAAGGAACTGAAACTACCCGTCGAAAGGGAGTAGACGCCTTCCAGGAAGAAGCTCCACTTTTCCGTGGCGGTCAGGTTTGCGTTCAGGAAGAACACGTTGCTTTCGGAGGTGTAGTCGGACTGGGAGCGGGTCGAATCAAAATGTTCAAGCTCCGAACCGGAGCCTTCAACGTGGCCCGCTCAGCCATCGAATATCGGAACGCACATGTTCGCATTCGATGTGACCTTGTTGTAGGTCCAACCAAGGGTGAACAGGAGATTGTCCGACGGGGCGGTCCACAGGTTCAGACCGGGGGTCAGCAGGTCCCGGTTGTACTCGTAGATGTTCATCTCGTTGTTCTTGTCCTGGGCCCAGGTCACGAACGCGTTGACCGAAGTGCGCGGCGAGATCTGGTAGGATCCCCGGCCGGTCACCTTGTGGGCCTGGGTGGCCTGGTTGGTGCCGTTGCCGAAGCGCAGGCGCTGGAAATAATACATGCGGCCGTCCGGCCCGTGGGCGCTGTCGGTTCCCTGCAGGCTTTCTTCGCACATGGCCGTGGGGTTCATGAACGGCATGTCCACATCCGTGAAGGTGTAGGTCAGGTTGTAGTTGCCCTTCAGACCCAGGCGTGAATCGAAGCGCAGCTTGATCCGGTTGACCGTGGTCTTGTTCTCGAAGGCGGCCGAGGTCACCTCTTCCCGGGCGCCGGGGTTGTTTTCGTCGAAGAGATAAGTGGTCTGGCTCTGGGCCATGGCCGGCCGGTCGATGATCTGGTAACGCCAGTTCACCTTCAGGTGCTTGCCCTTGCCCACCTTCCAACCCAGGTTCAGATCGCCCTGGTAGACCTTGCGGTTGGCCGACGAGATCCGGTTCCAGTCGAAGTTCAGGTTCCCGGCAACGGGATCCCCGGCCCGGAAGTTGTTGAGATCGATGAAGGCGTCATCGACCTTGGTCTCGTAGGCCAGGAACTTTCCGGTCAAGCGCATCTTGGGGCTCAGCTTGACCGCGTAACCCAGCGCTCCGGCGTTGAAGTTGCTCTCGATCCCGGTGTTGTAGTTCCTGCGGTTGGTGTAGGTGTAGGAACCCTTCAGGGTGCCCGCACTCCGGAGATCGGCCTTGATCCCCGCGTTGTGGCTGATCTTGTCGTTGTCCGCGGTGCGCGCGTAGGGGAGCGTCACGTCGGAGAACTGCTGCCGCGTGGGGAAGTCCATGGGATTTCCGCTGACCGGGTGCCTGGCGCTCTTCCAGTGATGCTCCTGCGTGTTCGCCCGGTCCACGAAATCGGTCTTGGCGAAATCGTAGTTCAACGAAACCGGGCCCACCGAGCCCTTGACGTCGGCCTTCCAGATCCGGGTCTGCTGATCGACGCGCTGGGCGTTGCTTTCCACGTGGCAGAAGGCGCAGTGGTCGATGGTCATGGCCTGTTTGTAGCCCGACCTGCGCTGGTCGGACATGCCCAGCGTGACCTGGCCGCCGGTCAAAAACGGCATATCCACCTTGATGTCCCCATGGAACTGTTCGTATTCCATGAAGTAACGGCCCATGGGGTCGTTGTCGGTGTTGTATACCTGTTTCCCGCCGGCCTTGCCCTGCAGGTTCTGCATGTTGTCGTGATCCAGGTTGTGGACGAAGGAACCGTAGCGGAAGTCGGCCGCCAGGAAGCTCTTCGTGTCCACCCCGAATTCGAATTTCTTGGTCGCGATGTCGCGATAATCCAGATTGATGTTGTAGAGCGTGTTTTCCGTTCCTCCGAAGATGTCCAGGTACATGTCGGCCTGGAGGTCCCTGGTGGCGTTCAGATTCACATATTCGCCGACCCGCGCGGGGTTGTCGGTGAAATCGCTGTAATGAGCGCCGACCGAAGCGGTACCCTCCACGAATGCACCCTCTTCATCGGCGAGGCCGATGGCGGTCCAGCACATCAACAGGACCGCCGAGCACATGAGCAGGTTTCGCGTTCTCATAGTCACCTCGTCTGTATGGTTCGACGACCGGCCCACTGACCGGCCCGCCATGACGGTTACCGGTTGAGCGCCCGACCCTGTCCGGTGATGGACTGGGAAGGCAGATCGGATCCGTGAATGGACTGGTGGCACTGGGTGCACTTGGTCAGCATCACGCGTTTCATGCTGTCGTGATGCGACGTGCCCGAAAGGCCGTCGTAATTCGGATCCGCGGCAATGACCCCGGGGGGAGTGCTGTAATCCCCGTCAGCCCCGGTCAGGATGCTGTGGAAGTGCGGCTGGTGGCACTGCAGGCAGATGAACGGTTCGTTCTGCCTGAGCAGGTTGTTGGCCACGGTGCCGTGCACGTCATGGCAGATCATGCAATCTTCCATGACGGGCGAATGTTCGAACACGAAGGGGCCGGCATGCTGCTGATGGCACACCAGGCAGGCGTCCCGGGAGGTTTCGCCGTCTGCGATCTCCTGGAACTGGTTGCCGTGGGTGTCATGGCAGCTTGAGCAGGTCATGAAGCCCTCGCGCACCGGGTGGTGACTCGGCAGCTGGAACTTGCTCTTAGTATCCATGTGGCAGGTGAAGCAGACATCCTCCTCCGTGCCGTTCAGTAGGGCCCGGCTGGTGGAATTGTCGTGAAGCTTGTGGCAGGAAAGACAAGACACGTCGGATTCGGCGTGGATGCTCATTTCCCAGTTGAGGGTGTGACCGGTCTTGTGGCAGTCCAGGCACAGGTCGGCGCCGTCGTTTCCCATTTCCGCGGTGGGATTGAGAATGTCCGACGGGTCCTCGGATTCCACGTGTTTGGCTCCGGGCCCGTGACAGGCCTCGCAACCCGTGGCCAGGCCGGGATACTGGTAGTCTCCCAGCTGTCCGTGAACAGTGCGCGAAAAGTCGGCAGACATGTCGTCGTGACAATCGAGGCACGACTCGGTGCCCACGTAGTCAGCGGAAGGCTGGGCATTCGCGCCGGTCGACAGAACCAGGCAAAGGGCCAACCCCCACAGGAGGAGCCGGTTGCCCGGTGCAGTCTGGCTGAAAATTTTACGATCCATGAATCGGACCTCACCGTTTTTGGGTGATTGTTTCTGGTCCGGACGAATGTTCATTCGCCCCGGTCGAACAAGGGGCCCCGTCAGGGCCATTGAGATTGCGGTCGGTCACCTCCACCGATTGGGCCGGGTGGTAATGGAGTCAAACCGGGTTGAAAACGTTAATCAATTGACCGGTTGACGGTGGCAGGGGAAAGTTGACCGAGATGGACCAACCTGTCCAAGCAGAATTTGTTAAGATCAAAGATTTAAAGAAGTTAATAGATATCCTGATTAGGCAATTCATGAAGTTTAAATAAATTACATCACTGGATGTCATTCAATTGTCACGGAGCGGGTTGCCGTGCTCAAGACTGGTCATACCTCCCCGAAAAGGAGGAACATCAAAAACTCCCATAAAAATGATAGGAATTAAGTTCATTAATTTGAAGGATTTGAAGGACATTAATCTTTGGAAAAATTCCTACCGTTCATTAACATTGGAACCGGAAATGCGATGAGATTATCCTGTGTTTTTTTCGTCATACGGCCAGACCCCATTTCCGGTCCGGGTGGACCGGAATCATTCTCGTTCTGGTCCCGTGATTTGACATAACCCGAGGGGCCAGGGGAAGGTTTCATGATAATGACGCGAGTAAGGGTCTACATTCCCGTGCTGTTTCTCGTTCTTGTCGCCACGGGCTCGTTTGCTCTCGCGGGTGACTTCCCCGACGAAGTCTGCGCGGACTGCCACGCCAATACCGGCGGAGTCCCTTCTGAAGTTTCCGCAGCCGATTTGCAGGGCAGCATCCATGAGGATTTTGCCTGCACGGACTGTCATAGCGATATCCAGAGGGTTCCCCACGCCCTGGAACTGGCCAAGCCCGATTGCGGTGTCTGTCACGAGGAATCCGTCGATGTCTATACCCAGCATGGGCGGGGAATCGTCGGCGTGTCCCCGGATGTTCCCACCTGCCAGCAATGCCACGGCAGCCACAACATCCTGCCACATACCGATACGGAATCCATGGTGCACGCTTCGAATCTGCCGGCCACCTGCGGGGCCTGCCACGAGGACCAGGATTTCCTTTCCAATTTGAACATCAGGTTCAAGCATCCCATCGAGGTGTATCAGAAAGGCGTGCACGGCCAGGCCACCGCCGGAGGCGTGGACACGGCGGCTTCCTGTAACGACTGCCACTCCAGCGGGGGCACGGCCCACCGCATCCTGCCGCCGGGCAATATCGAATCAACGATCAACTTCTTCAATATTTCCCGAACCTGCGGTAAGTGCCACAGCACCATCCAGAAGGAATTCGAGGAAGGGCTCCATGGAGAACTGGTGTCGCGGGGAGAAGTGGATTCGCCCACCTGCACCACCTGCCACGGAGAGCATGGGATCCTCGCCACGGACGATCCCCGTTCACCGGTCAGCCCCTTCCGCGTGGCCGAAGCCACTTGCTCGCCCTGTCATGACTCGGCTAAGCTGAATGAGAAATACGATCTGCCCTCCGGCCGACTTCAGTCCTATGTGGATTCCTATCATGGCCTCAAGAGCCGGGCCGGCGACAAGACGGTGGCCAACTGTTCGTCCTGTCACAGCGCCCACATGGTGCTGCCGTCGGACGATCCCCGCTCCTCGGTGGCCGCCAACAACCTGGTGAAGACCTGTGGTAACTGTCACACGGGGATGTCGGCCGAGAAAGCGGCCAAGACCAAGATTCACAATCCGGTCACGGGGGTGGCCGAGGGTTGGCCCTATTACGTGCGAACCATCTACCTCGCCATGATCCTGTTGATCATCGGCGGCATGGTCGTCTACTGCTTCCTGGACTGGCTGCGCCAGGTGCGCAACGTTCTGCGCAAGAAGCAGGTAAGACGCATGGAGGCCGACGAGGTTGTCCAGCACACGGTCCTGGCCATTTCCTTCACCGTCCTGGTCATCACCGGTTTCTCCCTGCGTTTCTACGACGCGTGGTGGGCCAAGATGATCTTCGGGCACGAGGGGGGCGCCTACGTGCGCGGCATGATCCACCGCGTGTCGGCCGTGGCGATGATTCTCGGTTCCCTGTGGCACGTGGGTTATCTGATGACGGTCAGAGGCCGGATCTTCCTGAGTGACATCGCGCCGAACTGGAACGACGCCAAGCAGGTCTGGGGCATGTTCATGTACAATATCGGCCGTACCGACATCCACCCCCAGATGCGGCGGTTCTCCTTCGTGGAAAAGGCCGAGTACTGGGCCCTGATCTGGGGGACCATCGTCATGGTCTTGACCGGTCTGGCCATGTGGTTCGAAAAAGCCCTGACCGCCTACATCGGCAAGGGCGTCATGGAAATCTTCCTGATCATCCATTACTACGAGGCCTGGCTGGCTTTCCTGGCCATCCTGATCTGGCACATGTACGGGGTCATGTTCAATCCCCATGTGTATCCCATGAATCCCTCGTGGTTGACGGGCAAGATGCCCCAGGAGATGTTCGAGATCGAACATCCCGCGGCCAAGTCGCCCGGCAACGTGGACAAAGTCAAGCGTCTGGGACTGGAAAGGGACGTCTGACAGGCTGTTGAAAAACTCCTCCCGGCGCCTTACACGCCTCGCCATCCGGCCTCCCCTTCTCGGGAGGCCGGTTTTTTTGTCAAACCATATTGCCTACGACTTTCTCCGGTTCCGGCTCAGGAACCTGGATTTTCGGCCGAAAAGGGAAGGGAACAGGAGGGATTAACTTTTCTTGTGGGGTAGAACCATGCCTTTCATCGAACAGATACTCTTCGGAGTGAACATAAAGGACGACAACTCTGACCGGTCCGTTCTTGCCCATTCGCCGGGAATGGGTAAGAAAACAACGGAAGAAATCGTCCGTCTGTGTGAGAACTGGGGGATGGCGCCCCCCCTCGGCCTGGAACAGCCGGCGCTGATGTCATTCCGCCTGACCTCGACCATGCCCTCGGTTGCCGGGCGCCTGTTCACGGTGATCCGGGCCAGCCGGGGTCTGAACCCCCTCTTCCACGCGGTGGTCCTGTCGGAGGGCACGTTCGCCACGTTCCTGCGCAATCCCTTCGCGGTGGCTCAGGCCTTGACCTTCCGTGACGAATGGACCCCCGATCTGAAATTGGGGCGGGAGGAAATCAATTACGATGCCTCGGTGCCGCTGGTCGATCCGCCGGCGGGCAAGGGCGACATCGGCCTGGTCGATGAAGCCGTGCTCAAGATCATTGCCGAGGGCAAGCTGAAAATTCCCATCGAGCAGACCAATGCGCAGAGTGACCGGTGTCTCGCCCTGATCATCGCCTGTATGCCCGAAAAGGACCGCAAGAATCTCCGTTTCGCCTCGTTCGCTCCCAATGAGGCCAACGACTACACCTTGGCGGGCCTGCAATCCGAAGGGTGCGTTTTCGCGGGCTGGCAGCGGATGATGATGGCCTGGCTGGCGGGCGAATATGTGGAAGAAGTGGAAACCTACATCGCCGAAATCAGGGAATACCTGGAAGTCGGGGACCTGGCCGGAATCGCCAGGACGAGCCAGCGGCATCAGGTTCATTCCGGACCCGCCCCCGAGTCAATCGACAAGCCGCGGCGGGAAACCATTTCCGCCGCCATGCCGGTGCAGGGATCCTGGCCGGCCTCGCCCGTCCAACCATTCAAGGCGGTCCCGGTGCCGGCCGCCCTGCCGCCGTCGGATCCCCTCAAGTCCATGCGACGTTCACCCGCCGCCCCCCTGGCCAGGACCCCGGTCCCGGGCCCCAGCCGTAACCTCGGGCCGATGACGCGTCCGAAACCCCGAAAACTCAGCCCCCTGAAGAGGAAGATATCGAGCCAGGTCACCGCCTCCCACGGCCGGACCGTTTCCCACGGCAAGTTTCTCAGGGGCGCCTTGCTGGTGCTCATCCTGACCCTGGCCGGCACCGCCGGAGTGATGTGGAAAGAGGGCAGAACCCTGGCCGAAAGCCTGGAATGGGCGAACCTGCAGGGGATCATGGGAGAGAAGCCCCGGACCGAACGGGCAGCGACCCTGCTCGAAGTCGTCGACGTGGGCGGTGTCTATGCCCGCCAGTTGAAGCTGGTGACCAGTTCGGGGAAAGGCCTGAATCCGTCCCTGGACAAGGGACGGATCAAGGCCCTCGGCAACCTGAGGGGAGATGCCGCGGTGCCCCTCAACCAACAGGTGGAACTGTTCGCCAAGCTGGCGTCCGACGGAATCCAGCAGGGCAGCCGGCCCGATCGTGAATCCCAGCGAATGCAGTCCCTGGCCAACCAGGGTCTGGTTCTGGAAAACGAGTTGGCGCGCCTGGATCTGGCTTGGTATTCCCTCGCCGCCAGCGTGTTCTGGCAGGACCTGTCCACCCTGTCCGACGCTGCGGTGATCGCCCGCCGCGATTCCCTGGCCAGGGTAGCCAAGGGGGCTCTCGAAGATGCCAGACACGATCTGGGAACGGTTGAGGCGAAGGCGGTCCTGGATCATACCCGGGGAAATGTGGACGGAATGGCCTCGCTGCTGACCCTCTTCGAAGCGAAATCCTGGTCGCAGAGCTGGGAAAAGAGCCTCATCCGGGCGGCCCGGAAGGTTTCGATCACCGCCAGTCGCATGACCCGCGCCTATGCCAACAGTGCGTTCGCGCTCGTAAGACTCAAGAAAGCCGAAAGGAGGGGGGATCAGGCGTCGCTGCCATACCGCCGGGAATTGAGGGATCAGGATTGGCCGTCAGCGGAAATCAGGAGCATCCTGACCAACCTGCGCGCACAAACGGTCATATTCGCCGACGGGCAGGCCCCGTCCCTGTTGACCGGCACGCTCGACCTCTATTCGGCCCTGAAAAAACCAGCCTCCCTGGCCGTTGAGGCGAAGAAATCCCCACGGGTCCTTTCCAACCTGGTCGCCAACCGGGCGGTCCGGTTTCATCCGGAAGCCTACAACGATTTTCTGGAGAGAATCAGATACGAAGCGGCCCTGCTCGGTCTGGAGGGGGCGGATGATCCGGACATGATCCCCGACCATCTGTATTCGGGTGGCGACAGGGACCAGGTGATCGTTTTCCGGGACACCATGTCCATCCATCATACCCCCGCCGCCTGGGATGGCGTGGCGGCCTCGGCGGGCAGACCGTTCCTGGCCCGCTGGGCGGGACATCTGGGTTCGTTGGCCAGGGTCGATCTGATCCGCGCCCAAAAGGAATTCGACGTGGCCTGGATCGAATGCCGCAAGATTGCGGTCAAACTGCAGGACGAATCCGCCGCGGGTCGCGACTGGACGGAAACGTGGCTGGCCTTGAATGACCAGACCCAGGCGATTCTCACCGCCCATGCCCGTGTGCTGGCCCAGGACCGGGAACGGGCTGTCAAGATGGCCGACGTCACGAACCTCGTGGTGGCTCTCAAGACGTCCCTTCCCCTGGGGTTTCATGCCGGGACCATCCGCCTGGACCAGGATCGGCTGCCCGAATCCACCAAGGCGGTTCTGGAGATCCGGGTCGTTCCCGATGGTGAAGTCTGGCGTTCGGACAAATTCTACATCGGGCCGGCCGCCCCCGAAGGCATGGGCTGGGTGGGAACGGTTTCCCTGGAGGTGGCCCTGGACATCCTGTCCCGGCAGGGCCTGGAGATTAAAATCATTTCCGAAAACAGGGATGAGATCCTGTTGACGGTTACCTGTCCGCCGCTGGCCGAGGGCGTGGGGCCGGGCGGCATGGTTCGGCCACGGTCCGGAGGCCGGGGTTCGGTGAGTTTGAAGATCGACCGCGCCTACTGGAGGTCGTTGCGAGTGCCGGACCTGGGTATGATTTTCTGATCTCCACGCGCAACCCCGGCGACAATCATGCGTAATGAGAAGCGGGACCCGTCAAGGAGTCCCGCTTTTCTACATCTGGTTCCGCGGGAGGTTCACCATGGATACACGTCGACGAACAAATCCGGTCCTGATAATGGGACCGCTGATATTGGCCCTGCTGATATCGGTCCTGCCGGCGACCCTCCTGGCCGATGAGCCCGGGAGTTCCGACAATGACGCCAAGATCATCATCATCGGTGGCGACGGAGAGGAACTGACCATCGAAATGGAGGAAGTCCACGAAATCGTGGCCGAGGCGATGGCCGGCCTGGACGAGGTCATGGCGGAACTGAAGGACATGCAGCTGCAGGTCCGGCTGGGGAAGGACAATCGGTTGAACCTTTCCTACGACGACACGACCTTCGAACTGGATCTGGATCAGATCATGACCCAGGTGGCGGTCGCCCTCCAGGACGGTTTCGACCAGTTCCATACGGAAGACTGGGCCCATTCCCACGACCGGTGGTCGGACGATTCGGAGGATGATCTGCGCCAGGAGCTGGAAGACCTGCGGAAGGAAATGAAGGAACTGCGCAGGGAACTCAGGAAGATCAGGAATTAGGACTGAGATCCGGACCAAGCTTGTCGATTTCCGCGAAGATCTCCTCCTCGTCGGGGAAACGGTCCAGGGCCTTCTTGGAAAAGACCAGTCGGTCGTCGACTTCCACCTCGAAAACCCCACCGCCCGAGGCGATGAGTTCCGCTTCCACCTGGTATCTATCCCTGATGGCGCCCGCCAGACCGGAGGCGCGTGGTTCGTAGTTTCAAACCTGGCAGTATTCGATGGTGATCTTCATGAAGATCCTCCCTGAATGTATTGGCGATCCCCTCAGAACTGGATCAGCGGCTTGGGCCAGGCGGCGAGCGTCTCTTCGAAGGAATCCGGGGCGAATTCGTCGATGTGCACCACCGCATCTTCGCCGCCGCCCAGGATGACGTCCGCGATCCTGTCCTGGAGACGGTTGGTGCGGTCTTCCAGGAGATTGCGGGTAATATACCATGTTTCGAAGATCCGGCGACCGATCACGCTGTGCAAGGTAAGGCCGTTGACGATCATCCGGTCGAAGGCCTGGATGTGGAAGTTGCCCTGTTTAAGGCCGAACAGGATCACGTCACCGCCTCGCCGCGTGGCCTGGATGGCGTTGTTGACGCTGGAATTGAAACCGGCCATTTCCATGGCGACGTCGGGCCCGATGCCGCCGAAGGCGTTCCGCACATCCTTCACCAGCTCTTTGTCGGCGCTCCAGGCGTGGGGAGCCGAACGGGACAGGTCCATCGGAATCACCTCGTCGGCCCCGAGTTCCTTGGCCATTTTCACGTTGTTGGGGTTGGGTTCGATGCCGATGACCCGCGTGGCCCCGAGGGCCCGGGCCACCATGATCACGAACAGTCCGATGGTGCCGCAACCGAACACCGCCACGGTCTTGCCCCGCAGATCGGCGGTGGTGCAGGCGTGCACCGCGTTGCCGAAGGGTTCCTGGAGGGCGGCGACCTTCATCTTGATCCTGCGGGGATTGGTGGGCCACAGCACGTTGGCCGGCAGCTTGATGTATTCGGCGAAACAGCCGTCGCGGCCGATGCCGATGATCACATCCTGGCTGCAGATATGGGTCTGGCCGATGCGGCACTGGTAACAGGTGCCGCAGATGATGTGGCTTTCGGTGGAGACGATGTCCTTGGGACCGTAGCCGAACCGGGCGCGGGCACGGGATCCGACCTTGATGATTTCACCCACCATCTCGTGGCCGATGATACGGGTGGATTTTCGCTCCCGCTTGAGGCTGTCGAAGATCATGCCCTTGAAGGCGGTCCGGTTCCAGATGCCGCGGTCGCTGCCGCAGAACCCGGCGTAGATGACCTTGACCAGGACGTTATCCGCATCGCGCGGGTCGCCGTCCTCGTCCATGACGGGCACGGGCATCTCCATCCTGATGAATCCCTTGGAATTGTCCCAGGGCATGCTGGACTTGTCGAACACGAGGCATTTCATCGTTTCAGTCGTCACTTCGCCACCTCCGCCTGACCCGGTCCGCCTGGCGGACGGGGGGATCAGTTGATCCGTTCACCGCCGTCGGATTCTCCGTTCCAGAATCCCTCGTCCCAGTCTTCATCCGTTTTCTCATGATGGCCCTGGTCCTCCTCCTCGGCCAGCAGGTCGTCCAGGGAGACGATTTCCGGGGCCGGGGGTTCCTCGAAGGAGGGGATGGACGAGGCCACCTGCAGGGGTCCACCCAGGTCGGCCAGGAAGCGATCGAACCCGCCTGCCTCGGGCATCTTCAGGGGGTTTTTCCCCCCTGATTCATCGATCTCAACGTCGGCCTCGGGGCTGAGGGGATCGACCCGGTCGGGAATCGAGGAGCCCTGCTGCAGCCCCATGGAATCCTCGGACAGACAGTATCGGTGGACAAGTTCATCCGCCAGGTTGAAATAGGCCCGGCTGCCGGCCGAACGCCTGTCAAAGATCACCGCGGGTTTGCCTCGCAGGGCCATCTCGCTCAGACGGGTGGTGCGGGGCACGGCGGTTTCGAACATGACATCCCCGAAATCATCGCTCACCCGGGCGGCGACGTGGCGGCCCATCCGGGTACGTGTGCTGGCCATGGTCAGGAAGATACCTTCCAGGGCCAGGGGACGGCTTTGGTCAGCGCCGGGGGACGGAACGGGGAGGGATCCGGCGGCCTCAACCTCACTTGGATAGATCCGCTCACGGAAGGTGTCCACGAACTCCAGAAGGTTGTCCACGGAATCCCGACAGAGTTCTTCGGCCTGTAACGGCACGAGATAGCTGTCCGAAGTCATGAGAACAGTTCTGGTCACGGCGCCCAGGCCGGGTGGGCAGTCGATGAGGATCGTGTCGTAGAGGTGTCGGGCCCGGTCGATTTCGCGGATGAAGGTGTCGGGATCCTTCTCCATGGCCTGAAGATAGGACTCTTCCTCTTCCAGGGTGAGGATCCGGGGTGAAATGAAGAACAGGTCCTGCAGGGTGGAAGGATGAACCATGTCGGTCAGGGGCTGGCTGCCGGTGTGGATTTCGCTCAGGCATGTGGTCAGTTCATGGGGCGGAACGCCCAGGGTCCGGCAGACGCCGCACTGGGGATCGGTGCCGACGATCAACACCGTATGGCCCGACAGGGCGAGGGCCGCACCGAGATTCACCGCGGAAGTGGTCTTCCCGACTCCGCCCTTGCGGCTGACGAAACTGATGACGCGACCATCGACGGTGCCCCAGGGCGTGCGGCGCCGGGGCTGAAAATCGGGGTGGGCGATATTTGACCTGGGGGAATCCGTCCCCTCGGGTTTCATGTCAGACATAGAAGAAACTCCTTGAAGATGGGGCAAGTCCGAGAACCGGGAAGCTAACCCACCAAGCCCTGGAAAATCAATAGAAAACAGGCGTCCCCGGAGGAAGACGCCTGTTGGTCGAAGGAATGGATTTTCAGCGGCACAGACCCAGCAGTTTTTCCACACAGGCGGCGGCTCCGTCGAAAACCTCGCCGATGTCGCCGGCGAGCATGTAGGCGGGGGTGGTGACCATGTTGTTGCCCTCGTCCACAACCGTTTCGGCCGCCGTGCAATCGATGTGGTGGGCACCCATCAGGATGATCTTGGCGGCCGTGGTCGGATCGTTGCCGATGGTCAGGGAAGGTTTCAGATCGGTTCCGAAGACCCGGGCCAGGACCACCGGGGCAATGCACATGGCGCCGATGGCCTTGCCTTGACCGTGGACCTCGCGCAGGAATGATTCGACCTCCGGGTTGACGGTGCAGTTTTCCCCGTCAACGGCGAACGTGCAGAGGTTCTTGGCGGCGCCGAAGCCTCCGGGCAGCAATACGGCGTCGAGGCCGGCGACGTCGACTTCGGCCAGGGGCTGGATCTCGCCCCGGGCCAGGCGGGCGCTCTCGACAAGCACGTCCCTGGATTCTCCTTCGGCAGGTTCGCCCGCCAGATGGTTCACGACATGCATCTGTGGGCCGGCCGGTGCGCAGATCACCACTTCGGCCCCGGCGCGGTGCAGGGCCAGCAGAGCGGCGCAGGCCTCGTGGATCTCCGAACCGTCGAAGACTCCGCACCCGCTCAAAACGACCGCTACTTTCTTCATCCTGAACCTCCGATCTGCAGGGGGAGGGAAACGACTTGCACCCTTGCTTTTACCGGTTGGGACAGGGTATGTCAACCCTCCGGCCCCGTTCGGGCAAATTTGACCGGGAATATTCACGAACTCGAAGGATTATTTTGTTTCCGGGTTTTCAAGGGCTAGTTTTGAGGAGTTCGGCGACCGGGGGGACCGCCGTTTATGGTCGGAATCGAACTGTTCGTATGAATATTTCAACCTGGAGATACGGACATGACTGGAAAGATGGCAGTCGGGGGCATCACGAAGGTCGATAACCTCGTTCTGGTCCGGATCATGGGTGCGAAGAGGGGTTACGGGTTGGCGGGTCGGGCTCTTTCAGGGCTCGGTCTCAAGGGCATAAACATCATCTGCGTCACCTCCTTCATCGACCGCGAAGGGCTGAACAACATCGGCCTCGCCATCAAGGAGGATGACTTGGATCAGACCCTCGGTATTCTCCAGTCGCTCCAGGATGAATTCCAGGTCCGCGGCATCGAATATCAGCGCCATTGCAGCTCGATTTCCATCTACGGCCCCCATTTCAGCGAACGGCCCGCCATCGCCGGCACGGTCTTCAAGGCCACGGGCGAGGCGGGTGTGGAAATTCACATGATCGCCACCTCGTTTTCGACCGTTTCGTTCCTGACCAACGGACAGGATGCGGAAGCGGCCGTGGCCAAGCTGCGGGAAAGTTTCCTGGTCCCCTGACCCGCCCTCCTGCATTCCCCGTCAGGCATTGTGTAATCCACCCGCGGTGATGTCGGCTCGGCCGGCGTCAGTAGTTGAACCCGCTGCCCCCGATGAATTCCCTCAACAGCGACGTGGGAGGCACCTGGCTGGCGTCGATGGGCAACAGCAGGGACAGCAGTTCGATCAGGGTGCGGGCCAGTCCATAGTGGGGATCGTCGGATTCCACCGCCGCCAGTCGAGGTTCGGCCCACAGCTTCAGCACGGCCAATTCGTAGGTCAATCCGGAATTGAAGAACAGATCGGCGTTGTTCTGGTAGGGGAAGATGTGTCTGTCCTCACCCTGCCGGACCTTGGGCCAGCGGGCGAGGGTTTCGCTGGCGGTGTAGCCGCGGAACTGGGCATCGCGCACGATGCGCCGGAACAGCCGGCTATGCGTGGTCTTGATGTAGCTGATGTTGTTGATGTTCAGATGACACAGGGCCGATACGTAGATCTGCAGCTTGTCCGCCGCCGGGATGGCCGGGGTGAGCCTTGGATTCAGGGCGTGGATGCCCTCCACCAACAGGGGCTGCCCGCGCTGGATGCGGGTGGGGATTTCGGCGGTCTCGGCTCTGCCCGAGCGAAAGTCGAAGCGGGGCAGGAGCACTTTCTCGCCCGCTATCAGAGCCTTGAGATGTTCATTGAACAGATCGATGTTCAGGGCGCCCAGGGATTCGAAGTCATAGTCCCCGTCCTGGTCGCGGGGAGTCTGTTCCCGATCGACGAAATAGTTGTCCAGGGACAGGGCCATGGGCTGAAGCCCCAGGACACGCAGCTGGACCATCAGACGCTTGGCGCTGCTGGTCTTGCCGGAACTGGAGGGTCCCGCCAGCAGGACCAGACGGCCCTCCTCCGGCAGGTCGGCCACGCGCTGGGCGGCCTCTACGAAGAACTTGTTGTGACGGGCCTCGGAGATCTGGATCAGATCGCTGGTGCGCCCGTTGACGATGAATTCGTTGAGACTGCCCGTATCCTGCATCCCGATCTTTTCCGCCCAGGCCGTGTATTCCCGTAGCGTGTCGAGCAGCTTGGGCTGCGGGATGTAATCGGGGAGGCGGGCCGGCTCGCCCTTGACGTTGGTCAGCAGTACGAACCCGGGACTTTCGGGCACCAGGCCGAAGGCGCGCACGTATCGGGTGGACGGGAGTTGCCGGCCGTAATAGAGCTGCTGCGAACCTTCCATGCTGTAGAAAACAAGGGAGTCGCGCCGCAGATACTTGGCGCTGGTCAGACTGCGCAGGTCGCCCCGGCGCTGATAGATCTTCAGCAGGGCCCGCAGTCCGAACCGCTGGGGAATCAGGGGCAGGTCCCTGTCCACCAGCTGCTTCATGCGGGCTTCCAGGGCGGTGATTTCGGCGTCGGTCAGCGGCTCGTCGCGGTCCAGCTCGCAGTACATGCCCTGCGCGCAGCTGAAATAGGCGTTGAGGGTGTATTCGGGAAAGAGATCTTCGGCGGCGGCGAGGGCCAGGAACTGTACCGTGCGCTGGATGGTGGTCTGGGCTTCCTTGGAGCTCATCCGGATGAACCGGATCCGTTCGTCCCCGAACAGGGGTTCGGCCAGGCTGGTGCGGCGACCGTTGATCGACGCGATGACGATGGGGTCATCCTCGCCGGGGTCGAGGCTGCCCCTCTGATCCAGGAGCTGCAGTACGGTGGTGCCGGGCGTGATTCCGATCTTCAGTCCATCGACCTCGACAAAGACGTTTTCGGGTGTCATGGCGTCCTCCGGAATCCGACCTGCTGTTCAATATTCGAGGTTCTGGCTACTCGGACTTTTCGGCTGTCTTGCTTTCATTGTTGGTGGCGGGGGCTGTTTTGTCCTTGTCGCCGCTGTTCATCTTACCGCGGGAGTCGGTGACATAAAAGCCCGAGCCCTTGAAATGGATCCCCATGCCGCCCGAGATCAGGCGCGTGACCTTGCCCCGGCATTTGGGGCAGCGCTGCCTCTTGGGGGCGGAGATGGACTTGAACTCCTCGGTGATGGTTCCGCAACGAGTGCATTCGTATTCGTAGGTCGGCATCGAAATTTTCCTTCAGCGGAAATGGTGCGTGGTTCGGGCTGTCCCGGGAACCGGGAAATATGGGAGCAAATGGCCGCTGATGCCAGTTTCCTGCCTGGGTATCGGGGTCTCCGGTTGAAGGGCCGGGGGAATGGAAGTATAATACGCATTCCCATATATTAATTTCGCCCATAGGTGTCCATATTTGAAAGGTGACGGAAGCCATGGCCGGGAGCATCGGATTGCGGATTGTCAACCAATTGCAGCATTTGTGGTTGGGTGATTCACGGAGGTCGTTCGTTCTCCTTGCGGCCGGCTTTTCCGCATTGATTCCGACCCTGTTGTCGAACCCCGCTGGCGCGAGAGCCGGTGTTTTGACGCCCCTGGCTCCCGTCCCTCAGCGCGCCCCTTGGACCACACGGTACGAGACCCGCCAGTTTATGGTCCACGAGGCCGAAACAAAGGCCCGCCTGCTGGCCAAGGGGGCCCGCCGGGACCAGGCCGCGAACATGAACGCCACGCCGAACATGGCTCTCTATGATGTCCATTTCTACGATCTGATCTTCGATCTGGATCCGGGCGGCGGGATCCTGACCGGCAACGTGACGGTGAAGGCCGAGGTCATCGGCGCCGAAATTTCCTCCCTGGACCTGAACCTGAACGACAACATGACGGTGTTTCGCGTCAAGGCCGGCGGCCAGGTGGTGTCCTCCAGCCATGCCGGCGACATCCTTTCCGCCACCTTGGACCGCACCTATCTGTTTGGTGAGCAGGTCACCGTGGAAATCGATTACGCCGGGAATCCCCAGGGAGACAATTTCGGCTGGTCCACCTACGGCAGCCATCCCTTGATCTGGACCCTGAGCGAACCCTTCGGGGCCCGGGACTGGTGGCCTTGCAAGGATCTCAACACGGACAAGGCCGATTCGGTGGACATCACCGTGACCGTGCCCGACAACCTGATCGTGGCCAGCAACGGGCTGCTGGCCGGCGTGACCGTGCCGGAGCCCGGCAAGAAGACCTACTTCTGGCGGGAACGGTATCCCATAGTCACCTATCTCGTGTCCTTGACCATCCATCCTTTCACGGTGTTTTACGATGAGTACCATTCGGCGCTGGGCGACACCATGCCGCTGGAATATTATGTGGTGGTCGACCGTATCGACGAGGCAATTGCCGGCTACGCCATCACCCCGGACATGATCACCGCCTTCGCTGCAGCCTTCGGTGAGTATCCCTTCCTGAACGAGAAATACGGCCATGTCCATTTTCCCTGGGGCGGGGGCATGGAACATCAGACCCTGACCAGCCTTCATTTCGATGCCTACGACCCGTGGATCATCGCCCACGAACTGGCGCACCAGTGGTTCGGCGACCTGGTGACCTGCGCCGATTTCGGTCACATCTGGCTGAACGAGGGTTTCGCCACCTGGTCGGAGGCCTACTGGCGTGAAGTGAACGAGGGCGTCCAGGCCTACCATGATGAGATGGCCGACGCCCGCTACCTGGGGGCGGGCACCATCTTCGTGGAGGATCTTTCCGATTTTTGGGCCATTTTCGACTTTTACCTGAGTTACCAGAAGGCGTCCTGGATTCCCCACATGCTGCGTCACATGCTGGGCAATGAGGATTTCTTTTCCGCTCTCCGTCAGTACCTTGACGTCTACGGCCACGGCAGCGCGACGACCGAGCAGTTCCAGGCCGTGTTCGAGGATGTTTCGGGCCTGGACCTGACGGCGTTTTTCCAGCAGTGGATCTACGGCGAGTACTATCCCGTCTACGATTTCTCCTGGGACTCGTGGCCCGCCGGCTCGGGGTACCAGGTCTCGATCCGGGTGGAGCAGGCCCAGACCGGGACCGGGTTGTTTTCCATGCCCCTTGATGTTCGGATCGAAACCTCGAGCGGACCGGTGACCTTCGTGATCGATAATAGTGAAGAGGTCCAGTGGTACAACTTCCAGGTGGATGATCCCGTGACCGCGGTGCAATTGGATCCGGACGACTGGGTGCTGTGTGAAATCAATGACCTGGGCGTCACCCCGTCTTCGGATGATGTTCCCGGCGTGGCCAGGCTTACCGGCAACGTGCCCAATCCCTTCAATCCCGCCACCGAGATCCGATTCACCCTGCCCGCGGATCAGGCGGTGCGGCTGGCCGTTTACGATGTCTCCGGCCGCCTGATCAAGACGCTGGTCGACGAAGTTCGTCCCGCGGGCGATAATTCAGCCAGGTGGGACGGGACCGACCGGTCGAACCGGGCGGTTGCTTCGGGCGCCTACTTCGCGCGCTTGACCGGGGAGGGCGTCAGCCAGGTTCGGTCCATGGCGCTCATCCGTTAGTCGATCAGGAATCCAGGCCGACAGGGACGTCATGATCCATCTGCTTGCCGCATCGCTGCTGTGGGCTTTCTCCTTCGGGCTCATCAAAGGCCAGCTGGCCGGGCTCGACCCGGTGGCGGTTTCCTGCGGCCGTCTGCTGCTGGCGGCGACGGTTTTTTCCCCTCTGGTTCTGAAATCCGCCCTTTCGCGCCGCGTGGTGTTTTCGGCCATGGGGCTGGGCATGCTCCAGTTCGGCCTGATGTACGTGCTGTACATCGCTTCCTACCGGTGGCTGCCCGCCTGGATGGTGGCCCTGTTCACGATCTTCACGCCCTTGTACGTGGTCCTGTTTTCCGATCTTTTGGCGCGCAGGTTCCGTCCGCGACATCTGGCCTGCGCGGCGCTGGCCGTCGTGGGGGCCGGCGTGGTCGTGGCGACCGCCATGCCCGCCGGGGCCGATTGGCGGGGCATCGCGTTGCTGCAGGGGGCCAACCTGTGTTTCGCGGCCGGGCAGGTGGTTTTCGTCCGCTTGAAACGGCGGGTCGATGGCGGAGAGGCGGCCCTTATGGGCTGGATGTACCTGGGCGCCGCCCTGCTCACTCTGGCCGCGGTCCTGATCGGGATGGCGAGTGGTGGTCAACCGCTGGCCGGATGGCACGACCGGGCCTGGTGGGTTCTTCTGTACCTGGGCCTGCTGCCGACCGCCATGGGCTTCTACCTGTGGAACAAGGGGGCGGCCAGGGTGGAGGTCGGTTTGCTGGCCGCGGCCAACAACCTGAAGGTGCCCATGGCCGTGCTGGTATCGTGGCTGGTGTTCGGGGAGGAAGCGGCCTATGGGCGGGTGGCGATCGGTCTGATTGTCATTCTCGGGGCTCTGTTTCTGGCTCGGCCGCGTATCGGGGATTCAGTGGGTGGCCCTTCCCATGGCCGAAGATAATACGAGCGACCAACCAGTGGGGAGGCATAGTGTTGCTTGGGGTGGAGTGAAATCCAAATGCCGAGGCCACCTTTCAACTGCGGCAGATCCGGCGTCGCCAGGTAGCCAGGCCCGGCGAAAACCGGGCCCGCAAGTCGGCTAGGGATTGGCTTTCCTTCACCACCTGACCGGAAGCGATCCGTCAACCATCGCCCAGACCCAGCACCTTGTGCAGGAAGGCGAACCTGTCGGCCAATTCCTCGATCAGCATGGCCGTGGGTTTGCCCGCCCCGTGGCCCGCTTTGGTCTGGATCCGGATCAGGGTGGGCAGATTGCCCGCCTGGTCGGCCTGCAGCCGAGCCGCGTACTTGAAGCTGTGGCCGGGGACCACCCGGTCGTCGTGGTCCGCGGTGGTAACCATCACCGCGGGGTATTCCACGCCCGGCTTCAGGTTGTGATAAGGGCTGTAGGCGTACAGCACGGGGAACATCTCGGGGTCCTCGCTGCTGCCGTAGTCGCTGGTCCAGGCCCAGCCGATGGTGAAGTGCTGGAAGCGCAGCATGTCCATCACGCCTACGTCCGGCAGGGCCGCGCCGAACAACTCCGGGCGCTGGTTCACCACCGCGCCGACCAGGGTGCCGCCGTTGCTGGCGCCGGAAACGGCCAGCTTGTTCGGGTTGGTGTAGCCCTCGCCGATCAGAAATTCCGCCGCGGCGATGAAATCATCGAAGACGTTCTGCTTGTTCTCCAGCATGCCGTCCTGGTGCCATTCCTCGCCGTATTCACCGCCGCCGCGCAGGTTGGCCACCGCGTAGACGCCGCCCTGCTCGAGCCAGGGAAGCAGCGAGGTCTTGAAACGGGGTTTCAGCGAGATGTTGAACCCGCCGTAGCCGTACAGGATGGTCGGGTTGGCGCCATCCATTGCCAGGCCCTTCCTGTGCACGATGAACATCGGCACCCTGGTGCCGTCCTTGCTCTGGTAGAAGACCTGCTCCGTTTCATAACCGGTGAAATCGAAGTTGATGTCCGGCTTGCGGAAGAGCTTGCTCTCACGCGTGCGGAAGTCGTAGTGGAAGATTTCACTGGGATTCAGGAAGCTGTTGAACACGAAGTAGGTGTCGGTGTCCTGGGGATGGCCGGAAAAGCCGCCGACACTGCCCAGGCCGGGCATCTTGATCTCGTTCTTGAAGGTGCCGTCCAGATCAAAGACCTTCACCACGCTGACAACGTCGTGCATGGTGAAGATCACGAAGCTGTTGTCCAGGATCCTGGCCCCGTCGATGGGGTCGGCGCCTTCGGGAATGAGGGTTTTCCAGTTGGCGGGCTCGGGCCGGGTGATGTCGATGGCGATGATCCGGTCCCTGGGCGCGTCCTTGTTGGTGCGGATGAAGAACACCGGGCCGTCGTTGCCCAGGAAGGTGTACTTGGCGTCGTATTCGTTCAGCAGTTCGTGGATGACCAGGCTCTTGTCACGCAGGTCCTTGTAGTAGAGACGGTTGTTGGGGCTGGTGCCCTGCCAGACGGTGATCAGCAGGTAGCGTCCGTCCTCGCTGACGTCGCCGCCGAAACCCCACTCCTTCTGGTCGGGCCGCTCGTAGACCAGGACGTCCTCGTCCTGGCTGGTGCCCAGGCGGTGGTAATAGAGCTTCTGGAAGTAGTTGGCGCCTTCAAAGGTTTCGCCTTCGCGGGGAGCTTCGTAACGGCTGTAGTAGAACCCGCGGGCGTCGTGGTCCCAAGCGGCGCCGCTGAACTTGCTCCACTCGATCTTGTCCTTGAGATCCTCGCCGGTGGCGACGTCGCGCACATACCAGGTGCGCCAGTCCGAGCCGCTGACGCTGGTGGACCAGGCCATGTATTTTCCATCGCGGCTGATGCTCATGCCGCCCAGAGCCACGGTGCCGTCCTCACTCAGCTTGTTGGGGTCCAGCAGCACGCGGGGCTCGGTGTCGGCGGCGTCCTGGACGTAGAGAACGGATTGGGTCTGCAGGCCGTCGTTCTTGTAGAAAAAGGTCCGGCCGCCTTCCTTGAAGGGGGCGCTGTATTTTTCGTAGTCCCAGATCTCCCTCAACCTGTCCGCGTACTTCTGCCGGGCAGGAATGGCTTCCAGGAATTCGAAGGTGACCTTGTTCTGGCGCTCGACCCAATCGTGGGTCTCTTCGGAGTCCACGTCTTCCAGCCAGCGGTAGGGATCGGCGATCCGGGCGCCGTGGTAGTCGTCGGTAAAGTCGACTGTCTTGGATTCGGGATAGGTCAATTTCTCCATGGTCACCGCTTCCCGCGTGAACCGGGGGGTGGGTTTCCCGGGGTGGTCTGTTTGATCTGTCGCGGCCTGGTCTCCGGAGTCGTTGCAGCCGGCGGCGGCCAGCATACCCGCCATCAGCACGGCCAAGGACAGGACAAGAACGGGCGGAGTTGATTTCAACGATCGGAACATGGGATCTCCTCGGGGCGGCGGCTTGTCTCGGGGGATGGAGCGGCCGGAGTGAATGTCGGCGGGTTTTGCACCGGGCAAAGATAGGTCATCAGGCGATTCTTGTCAGTTGTTCAATCATCGGAGTAGAATGGCAGGGAATTTTCCTCTTCCTGGAGTTGTTGGATGGAACTGGAGATCCTGTACGAGGATAATCACCTTCTGGCCGTTCACAAACCGGCCGGGCTTCTGGCCCAGGGCGACCGCAGCGGCGACGAGACCCTTGTGGAGGTGGTCGGGTCGTACCTCAAACACAAGTACGCCAAACCCGGCCGGGTGTACCTCGGGTTGGTCCACCGTCTGGACCGCAACGTCTCGGGCGTGGTCCTGCTCGCACGGACGAGCAAGGCCGCCGGCAGATTGTCGGGTCAGTTCCGGGACGGAACCGTCGATAAGGTATACCAGGCCGTCGTGATGGGGCGTCCGTCGTCAGGCGGGGGCGAACTGCGGGGTTGGTTGGCGGCCAAGGGAGATCCGCGGGGCGTGACGCGGGCCGCGCTGAAGCCCTTTCCCGGAGCCAGGGAAAGCCTGTTGCGTTACAATGTGGTCGAGTCACGGGGTGGTTGGTCCCTGGTGGAGATCAGACCCGTGACCGGCCGGCGTCACCAGATCCGCGCCCAGTTCGCCTTGGCGGGCCACCCGTTGCTGGGCGACGTGAAATACGGTTCACAACGGCGTTTGGCCGATCATCGCCTCGCCCTGCACGCGCTGAGCCTGACCGTGTTCCATCCGGTGGGTGGGAAAATGTTGACCTTGACCGCGCCGCTGCCGGGAGATTGGCCGTGGCCGGTCCTCCCTGAGAAAGAGAGAACATCATGACCTCCATCCCCGCCCGGCCGGAAAGATACATCCTCCTGGCGATCCTCTTGTTGATGGTGTCCCTTTCCGCGGCGGCCGCCGCCGAGGAGAAGGACAATCCCCGTTCGGTCACCTGGCTGGGTTACAACGAGGCCTTGTCCCAGGGGCGGGATTTCGACAAACCCGTCTTCCTGCATTTCACCGCGCCCTGGTGCAAGTGGTGCAAGAAAATGAAGAAGGAGACCTACACCGATCCCAAGGTGATCCGTTTCATGGCGGAAAACTACGTCGCCGTGATGATCGATACGGAAAAACTGCCCTCCCTGTCCCGCAAGTACAACGTGAGCAGTCTGCCGACCCTCTGGTTTCTCGATTCCCGGGGCAAGGCCCTGACGAGCATCGAAGGGTTCGTCGGACCGGAAAAACTGCTGCGGGTGCTTGAATACGTCAGTACCAAGGCCTACGAAGAAGTCGACTACCAGACATGGGTGCGCCGGCGCCCTGCCCGCTGAGGGGTTCCATGTTCGATCTCGACGTCACGGTGATCGGAGGCGGGATCGTGGGCTGCGCCGTGGCCGCGGAGGTTTCCGGGCTGGGGTTGAGCACCGCCCTGCTGGAGATGGAATCCGGTCTGGCGCGCGGGACAACCTCCCGCAACAGCGAGGTGTCCCACGGCGGAATGTATTATCCGACAGGATCCCTGAAGGCTCGCTACTGTGTCGCCGGCCGGAGGCTCCTGAAGGAGTTCTGCGGCGAGGCCGGAGTCGGTTACCGGGAGTGCGGCAAGGTGATCGTCGCGGTGGAAGATGCGGAACTCCCGGAGTTGGAACGCCTCCTTGCCCTGGGCTTGGCCAATGGGGTGGAGGATCTGCGGCTCATCGACGCCGCCGAAATGACCGCTCTGGAACCGGATGTCCGGGCCGTGGCAGGGCTCCTCTCACTCCGGACGGCCGTTTTCGACGCCGAGGGCGCGGCGCGAGCCTATGCCCGGTTGGCCGCCGAACGAGGCGCCCAGGTCCTGACCGGATCCCGGGTCACCGGACTGGACCGTTTCCAGGACGGCTGGCGGGTCACCATCACCCCGACGGGTGACGGGCGCCGGGAAGGCTGGCGGCACACGAGCCGGATCGTCATCAACGCGGCGGGCCTGTGGGCGGACCGGGTGGCCGCCCTGGCGGGGATCGATATCGCCGGGCGCGGCTGGATCCAGCATCTGACCAAGGGCAACTACTTTGCGGTCAGCAATGCCCACGACGGCCGGGTCACCCGTTTGATCTACCCGGTGCCGCCTGCCTTGGGTACGAGCCTGGGCGTTCACGTCTGCCTGGATCTGGCGGGCCAGATGAAGCTGGGCCCCGATCTCGAGGTCATGCAGGACGATCCCCGGGACGCCAACACGCCTCCCGTGGATTTTGATCTGGATTACAGGGTTGATCCCGGGCGGCAAGCATCGTTTTATGAGGACGCCAGGCGGTTTTTGCCCTGGCTCGAGTTCGACGACCTGACTCCGGCCATGTGCGGACTGCGTCCCAAGCTGGCGATGACCGGCTTCGGGGATTTCGTGATCCAGCGGGAAGCGGACGATTTTGGCGGCTTGATCAATCTCGTCGGCATTGAATCTCCGGGACTGACCTGTGCGCCGGCCATTGCCGTGGCCGTGGCAGACCTGGTCAGGGAAATGGAACAGGGATGACCGCCACCGCGCCGGAAGCAGGTTGACCCCGCATGTGGATCGCCATCGGTCTGTCCCTGGTCTGCGCCCTGTTGGTGATGCCCGGCCGCCGGCGCCGGGGTGGCCCGCAAGCCCCCCTGTTCAAGGGAACGGGGAATCACTGGCGGCGCAAATACAGTCGGCGGAGTTTTCTGCGGCTGGGTGGAGCGACCGTCGCGGCGGGGGTTTTGGCCTACAGTGGGGCGGACGAGGCGGTTGACCGGTTTCACTCCGGGACCGTCAAATCATCGGGTACCGACATCGCGTCGCGCATCGTCAACCCCTTTGGCGAGCGATTCTGGTTCGTGAACTGGTTCCTGGTGGCCGCGGTGGACGCCTGGTTCCGTTCAGGTTCCTTCAGCCGCTGGGGGCGGGACAATTTCGAAGCGTTGGTCGTCGGTCTGCCTGTCCTGTGGACATTGCAGCGGGGCCTGGGGGCGAACCGTCCCTCGGACGAGAACCCTGACCCGCGGTGGCGACCGATGAGCGACGACAACTCGGCTTCGGGGCACGCCTTCATCGCGGCGATTCCCTGGCTGAACCTGGCCCGGCGGTCGGGGGGACGCAACGCCCGGTGGGCGGCCCGTTTCGGTTCGGCCCTGACGGGTTGGTCGCGGATCAACGACCGCAAACACTATCTTTCCCAGGTCGTCCTGGGTTGGTCCATTGCCTGGAATGCCGTGGAGGCGGTTCACGGGGACGAACTTCCGGCAGCGGGAAACGACATTTCGAAAGGGACACCATGAACAACCGGTTCTTCACCCTGGGTCTTGCCGTCATCCTTTTCGTGTCGGCGATACCCCAGATGGTCCTGGGCGCGGACGCCGCACCGGCCGCCGTGCGGTGGCCCGTGCGGCCTCTGGCCCAGGTGGCGCGGCACCTGGCGCCGGAACTGGATCGGGAAGCCCTGGCCCGGGAAGACCTGGAACGCCGCCAGCTGGATTTGCCGTACCGCTTTGCGCTCCCTGATGAAGTCTCCCTGACCCCTGATGGCGCAGGTACCTGGGAAACCCTTCCGTCGGGCCGGAGTCTGTGGCGGCTGCGGGTATCCGGCCGGGACGTCACCTCCCTGAATCTCGGCTTCACCCGGTTCTGGCTGCCCCATGACGCCTGGTTGCTGGTCTATCCCGCCGCCGCCGGGGGTCCGGTCCAGGCCTACGATGAGTCGGACAACGCCGCTCACGGTGAACTGTGGACGGCGGTCCTGTTGACCGACGAAGTGGTGGTCGAACTGGAAGTGGATTCCGCCCTGCGCTGGCAGGTGGAACTCGAACTTGCTTCCATCGGGCGGGGCTACCGGTTCTTCGGGGAAGATCCCGCGGATAAATCGGGTTACTGCAACATCGACGTCGTCTGTTCCGAGGGTGATCCCTGGCGTGACGAGATCGACACCGTGGGAGGCTATTCCCTTGGGGGTTCCCTGTTCTGCACGGGGTTCATGGTCAACAACACCGCCCAGGACGGAAAGCCCTATTTCATGACCGCCTACCACTGCGACGTCCGGGAAGTCTTGGCGCCTTCGGTGGTTATCTACTGGAATTTCCAAAGCCTGGGCTGCGGTGACCAGGGCGGCGGGCCCCTGGACGATTTCCAGAACGGGGCCACCCTCCGGGCGGAGTACGAAACTTCGGATATGGCGTTGCTGGAACTGGACGATGTTCCGGATCCCGCCTTCGGTGTCAAGTACGCCGGCTGGAACCGGGGCAGCGGGGCGCCGACAAGTGCCGTTTGCATCCATCACCCCAGTGGCGATGAGAAGAGCATCAGCTTGGAGAACGATCCCTTGTTGGTAACTTCGTACAATGGCACCACCAGCCCGGGTGACGGCACCCATCTGCGGGTCCTCGACTGGGACAGCGGGACCACTGAGCCGGGCTCATCCGGAGCTCCGCTGTTCGATCAGGGCCACTACGTGGTCGGGCAACTCCACGGCGGCGGCGCCGCCTGTGGCAACAACGAGCCCGACTGGTTCGGCTGGTTTCGTAATTCGTGGACGGGTGGTGGAACCGAGGACACCAGGCTGAGCAACTGGCTCGATCCCCTGGGTACGGGGGCCCTGACGGTGGAGACCATTGATCCGTCCGGCGCGAGTTTCGCGGTTACGCCAGCCGACAGTTTCGAATCCTCCGGGATCCAAGGGGGCCAGTTCGATCCCGAGGAGATGGTTTACACCCTCACCAACACCGGCGATGAGGTGGCTCATTTCACGGCGACGGTTCCGGTTTCCTGGCTGACGGTCGTTCCCGGCAGTGGGTCGATTCCCATCGGCGGAACCACAGAGGTGACGGTGGGCCTGGCGGCTTCCGCGGGGAATCTGGGCGTGGGCAGGCATAAATCCACCTTGCAGATCACCAACTCCGGAAACGGGGTCGGCACCACGGCCCGGTCCGTCATCGCAACGGTGATGGCCAAGGTACCGGATATCATTGGCGTGGGGCCGAACCCATTCCCGAGCTCACACTCTTCCATGACCACGATCCGCTTCACCCTCCCCAAGGCGGCCACCGTCAGGGCCAGGATCCACGACATCCGCGGGGGCCTGGTGAAGGACCTGGGCAGCCTGGCCGGGGTGGCCGGGATGGCCGCAGAGAACCAGTTCACCTGGGACGGCACTGGTCGGGACGGTGCGCGTCAGGCCTCGGGTGTCTATGTTTTCATCCTGGAGGCTCTCGGCCGGGAAGAAAGAACCAACATCGTGCTGGTCCATTGACGCCGGCCGTTTTCCCGGCAGGCCTGGCATAGGCAAGAGGGGAGGGAATCATGGCCAGGATATGCGTTATCGGGGCGGGCTTCGCGGGGCATACGGCGGCTCTGTATCTGGGGGACAAGCTGGGCCGGGATCACCAGGTGACGGTGATCAACCGGTCCGGTGATTTCGTCTACATCCCCTCCCTGGTCTGGGTCGGCATCGGCCGCATGGATGTCGGCAAGACCCTGTTCGATCTGGAAAAAGTTTACCGCAAGATGAACGTGACCTTCATCACCGGCCAGGCGACGGAGGTTCATCCGGATGAGCAATACGTCGTGGTGGCGCCCGCCGCCGAGGGCAGTCGGCCCGTCCAGGTGGG
Source organism: uncultured bacterium (assembly GCA_965369705.1). GTDB lineage: Bacteria > Krumholzibacteriota > Krumholzibacteriia > LZORAL124-64-63 > LZORAL124-64-63 > JAGLCY01. The sequence goes on along the minus strand of CBDURF010000010.1, from coordinate 1,474 downwards.
TTACGATTACCTCCTGATCGCGACGGGGCCGAAGCTCGATTTCGAGGCGACTCCGGGTCTGGGGCCGGGCGCCGGAAACACCTGGTCCGTCTGTTCGCCGCCCCATGCGGTCGAGGCCCGGGACCATTACCTCGAGGCCGTGGCCAGGATGGAAAAGGGGGAGCGGCAGCGCATCGTCGTCGGCACCGGCCACGGCGGCGCCACCTGCCAGGGCGCGGCCCTGGAATACATCTCCAACGTCCACAAGGATCTCGTGCGGCGCAACGTGCGCACCAAGTGCGACCTGACCTACCTGTCCAACGAGCCGGCCCTGGGGGATTTTGGCATCCGCGGTCTCGCGGTCAAGCACAAGGGCAAACGCCGTACGGCCGAGGATTTCATCAGCGCGGTGTTCAAGGACTTCGAGATCGAATCGGTGGTCGGCAGGGGCGTGACGGAGGTCGACAGAGGGGTCGCCCGCTGGCAGGACATGGAGGGAAATTCCGGCGAAACGAAATTCGATTACGCGATGCTCATTCCGCGTTTCCTCGGCCAGCCTCTGAAGTTCCTCGGCGCCGAGGGGCAGGACGTGTCCGAAAAGGTCGTCAACGCGGCGGGCTTCGTTTCCGTGGACGGCATCTACGGCCTGGATTACGAAACCCTGGTGGGCAATCCCGACGCTTGGCCTTCCGTCTACCAGAATCCCAACTACCGGAACATCTTCGCCGCCGGCATCGCCTTCGCGCCGCCCGGTCCGATCTCCAGGCCGCATGTCAATCCCAACGGCGTGCCGGTGAGTCCGGCGCCCCCGCGGACCGGCATGGTGTCGGGTGTCATCGGCCGGATCGTGGCCCTGAACATCATCGATCTGGTGGAGCACGGCCGCATGACCCACAGTGAACGCATGACCGAGATGGCCGCGGCCTGCATCGCCTCGATGGGCGACAGCCTGTGGGATGGGTCCGCCGCCGTGATCATGATCTACCCGGTCGTGCCCGACAACCGGCGTTATCCCAACGAGGAAGGGCGGGACCCGTTCGTCACGCACATGGAAATGGGTCTGGCGGGCGCCTGGATGAAGCGCATGATCCACACGACCTTCATGCACAAGCTGCAGGGCCGTATCGGCTGGAAGATCATTCCGGAATAGGGAGGGCCGACATGGAAATCACCGAAAAGGACAAATTCTGGATGAACAACAAGCTCTTCCAGCTTTTCCGCTTCATCGTCCTGAATCTGAAGATCCTCAAGGCCGTCGACCACAGCAAACGGTCCTGAGGGTCAACCCGCCCGGCTTCAGGTCGTCGGCTTGCCGGCGGGAGAAACGGCGTTCTTGGAGCGGGCCACTTCCTCCATCAGTTTCAGGTGTTTGTCGTAGGACAGCGCGGGCCAGCTCTCCGCGCTGATGGCGCCCTGTTCCCGCGAGATCAGGCTGACCTTGTGGGCGGTGGCGTCGTCGGGGGCTTCATACAGATCCATGAAATCATACTGGCCC
>CBDURF010000009.1:0-35016 GCA_965369705.1 uncultured bacterium | reverse complement strand
AATTAATTAAGAGGACGTTTACGATAATGGATGATCACGCCGGAGATTCGCCGACCTTGGCGAAGGCGACCCGCAGGGCATCGGGAGTCGCGGCCTCGCGCAGACCCTGAAGAAAGGATTCCTGCCGGACAAGACGCGCCAGACGGGCCAGAACCCGCAGCATCTGGCGGGGATCGCCGTCGGAACCGACCAGCAGGATCACGATGTCCACCGGCCGGCCGTCTTCCGAGGGCATATCCACCGGATCAGTCAATGTGGCCACCGCGATGCGGACCTCGCGCACCCCGCTGATCCGGGCGTGGGGAATGACCAGGCCACCGCCGATGGCCGTGCTGCCCTCGTTTTCCCGGCGCATCACCTCCCGCACCAGTTCTTCCGCCGAACTGACGACACCGCCGTCCACGAGCCGGTCCACCAGACGGGCGACCACCTCGGCGATGCTGACGCAATCCAACCTGGGCAGAAATCCACCGGGAACCGTGTAATCCATTAATTTCATGGAGCGAAAGTAACGGACGGACGGCCCGGTGTCCAGAAAGGGGACCCGGGCCGGTTCATCCTTGACCGGGATTATCCCTCGACAGCCACGGCCAGTTCGGCCACCTTGCCGGCCAGGTTCAGGAACGCCTCCCGCGCCGCGCTGCCCTCGACCAGCGCCGCAGGTTTGCCGAGGTCGCCCCCTTCCCTGATGATCGGATCGATGGGAATCTCCGCCAGCAGGGGAAGGTTGAACTGCGCGGCCACTTTGGCGCCGCCGCCATGACCGAAGATATCGAACTTCTTATCGCTGTCCGGACACACGAAATAGCTCATGTTCTCCACGATGCCCAGCACCGGAACCTTGGTCTCACGGAACATCACGATGCCGCGCCGCACATCCGCCAGCGCCACCTCCTGGGGCGTGGTGACCATGACCACCCCGGACAGGGGAACCTGCTGGATGAGGGTCAGCTGGGCGTCGCCCGTCCCCGGGGGCAAGTCAACGATCAGGTATTCCAGATCGCTCCACTGCACGTCTTTCAGGAACTGTTTGACGGCGGAAAAGACCAACGGACCGCGCCAGATCACCGGCTGATCCGGCGGCAGCAGAAGCCCTATGCTGATGACCTGCAAGCCGTGGGATTCGACCGGATGAATCTTCTTGTCCTCGGTGACTTCCGGCCTCTTTTCCAGGCCCAGCATGATGGGCACGCTGGGCCCGTAGACATCGGCGTCGAGCAGGCCGACCTTGTACCCCTGGTCGGACAGGGCCAGGGCCAGGTTCACAGCCACGGAGGATTTTCCGACGCCGCCCTTGGCGCTCGCCACGGCTATGACCTTTTCCACTCCCGGCAGCTTCTTGCGGTCGGCGAACGGGTCGGGCGACTGCCCGTGAGGGCCGGTGGGCGCAGCCTTCGGCTGGGACCGGTCATCCACCGGAACCTGCACCGAAAGAACCCCCGGCAACCCGGAAACCGCCTGGATCACACCTTCCCGTACCGCAGCGATGGTTTCGTCTTTCTCGCTGGTCTTGACGACGGTCACGACAACCTCGCCGCGGGTGACCTTGATTTCTCCGATCAAGTTGATCGACACCACGTCCACTCGCGTGCCGGGTACCTTGACGTCCTTGAGGGCCGCCATGACGATTTCGGGATTGAGATTGTTACTCACTTTCAACTCCTTGCGTGCAGAATCATTCAGCGCCGGACCTGATCCGGCTGCCGTTGTCGTTTACGATCGATTGAGAGTGTCGAGTACCTGGCCGAGGATGTGGGCGTGATCGAAAGCCAGATCAGGCAGCCTCTTGACGGGAAACCAGTCGGCGCTGTCGGCGTCGTCGCCTCCGGTGACCTCTGGGGCCTCCCCGATGAGAACCGCAACATAGACCACCGACACCGTGTGCCCGCGGGGATCCCGGCCCGGTTTGCCGAAGGTCCGGAACTGGCGGAAGGGAAGGCCCGTCAGCCCCGTCTCCTCCTGGATCTCCCGGTGGATGGCCGCCTCGATGTCCTCCCCGTAATCCACGAACCCGCCGGGCAGAGCGTACCGGCCCTTGAAGGGATCCCGGCCCCGTTCGATCAGCAACACCGAAAAATGATCTCCCAACACCCCCTCGGGCTGGCGCAACAGGACCACGCCATCGACCGTCAGGGCGGGATTGCGGAATGGCTCCACGACATCCCTTTCGGCTAGCTTGCGCCCGGCTTCGGCCGGCTGCGGTGTATGATCGGGCGCCAAGAACTACACCTGGTCGAAGGAGGCGAGAGCGTCCTCACATTTATCGAAGGTCTCGAAGACCAGCTTCAACTGGGTAACATTCAGAATATTGTCGATCCGGTCGCTGACCTGGCAGATCTTCAACTGGCCGCCGTTTTTCTTCAGCGTATGATAGGCCGAAACCAGGATGCCCAGCCCCGTTGAGTTCACCCAGTTGACCTTGTGCATGTCCAGCAGGATGTCCACGTGGCCGGTGCTGATCAGTGACTTGATTTCCGACTGGAATTTTTCGTGATCCGGACCGCCCATGATCTTGCCGGACAGGTTCAGGATCATGACATCGCCCTTGAGATTCTGTTTGATATTCAACTCGCCCTCCTTCTGGATGGTGGGTGTTTTCCGTGTACTGGTATATGATAAAGTCCAAATCCAAGGTTTCCAACCCGGATTATCGCCTCCAGGCACAATTGACCCGGATTTTTCTCCCGGCGACGTCATGAGGAGGAATCGCCATGAGCACGATTCGACAACCGATCCTCAGCGGATCCTGGTACCCGGCCGATCCGGTGGACCTGGCCACGATGGCCGACGGATTCCTGGCCGGCGCCGATCTCTCGGTCCGGCCGGCCGGCCGGCCCTTGCTGGCCGTAGTCCCGCACGCGGGTTTCGTCTTCAGCGGCTCCACGGCGGGCAAGCTGTTCGGACTCCTGCGCGAGACCCCGCCCCGGCGCATCATCCTGCTGGCCCCCAACCACCGGATCGCCCTGAATAGGATCGCCCTGAGCGGCGCCGCGGCCTTCGCCACTCCCCTGGGAACCATCGAGGTCGACCAGGCCGCTGTGAATCAACTCCTTGAAAATGAATCATTTGCGATAAACAACCGGGCGCACGCCGAAGAGCATGCCGTCGAGATCCAGCTACCCCTGGTCCAGCGGACCTGGCCCGATGCCGTACCCCGGATCGTCCCCCTGCTGGTGCCCTCCCTGTCCGCGGCCCAACGGCGGGAGGCCGCGGCATCCCTGGCCAAACTGGTCACCGAGGACACTCTTTTCCTGGTTTCCACCGATTTCACCCACTATGGAGCCACCTACGGCTATGTCCCGTTCACCGAGAATCTGCCCACCGCCCTGGAGGAACTGGATTCCGGGGCCATCCTGAAGATCCTGGCCGCCGACTCGGCGGGTCTGCTCGAGTACGGTCGCGCGACCGGAATCACCATGTGCGGACTGGAAGCGGCGGCCGTCGCCCTGGAACAGGGGCTTCCCGACCGATACGAAGGCGCCCTGATCGACTACAGTCGCAGCGGCGACCGCGACGGCGACTATTCGCTTTCGGTGAGTTATGCTTCCATCCTGCTGTGCACCGGGCCCGGCGGCTCATCCTCCGGCGAAAGCGGCGGCCATGAAGGATGACACCCAGGCCGTCCTGCGGCTCAATGACCAAGAAAAACGGTTCCTGCGGGATGTCGCACGGCACGCCGTGGAAGCCGCGGTCCGAAACCAGCCCGCTCCGGATCCGCATACCCTGGCGGCGGAGGCGGAGATCGACCTCTCCCCAAGTCTGACCGCCCACCGGGGAGCCTTCGTCACCCTCACGCAGGCGGGTAGGCTGCGCGGATGCATTGGCTTCATCGAGGGTTTCAAACCCTTGGTGGACGCGGTGGCGGACAACGGCCGCAGCGCCGCGGTCGGAGATCCCCGTTTCAGCCCGGTGACCGTCGCAGAACTGGGGGAAATCCACATCGAGGTGTCGGCCTTGACCCCCTTGCGTCCCGTCGCCGGGCCCGAGGACATCGTCATCGGGCGCCATGGCGTGATACTGGTCAAGGAAGGCCGACGGGCCGTATTCCTGCCCCAGGTGGCGCCCGAACAGGGCTGGGATCGCGACACCACCCTGACCCATCTGGCCCTCAAAGCGGGGCTGGGCCCGGACGCCTGGCGTCAGGGCGCGGAATTCCTGGTTTTCGAGGCAGACGTTTTCTAGTTGTCGGATTCCGCCTTACGGGCTATTTTCTGGGATCGTGATACCTGACGGCGGGGGATACGTGTATCTTCCCCCTACGGGTTCAATTTCCGATTCCATGTCCAGGAAAAGACGGTGACCATGGGTCTTCTCGACAAAATCCACAAATTCCAGCTTGCCAATAATTTGATCAAGGCCGACCTCTACAATTATTTCCGGGTCATCGAATCCGCCCAAGAAAATACTGTGCGGTACCAGGGCAAAGAAATCATCATGCTGGGCAGCAACAACTACCTGGGGCTGACCAACCACCCCCGGGTCAAGGAGGCAGCCCAGGCCGCCATCGCCAAGTACGGCACCGGCTGCACGGGTTCCCGCTTCCTGAACGGAACCCTGGACATCCACATCGAGCTCGAGGAAAAACTGGCCGCCCTGGTGGGCAAGGAAAAGGCCCTGGTCTTCTCGACGGGATTCATGGTCAACCAGGGTGTGCTCAGCTCCCTGGCGACCCGCAATGAAACGATCATCGTCGACCGGACCGATCACGCCTCGATCATCGACGGCGCCCGCCTGTCCTTTGCCAATGTGCGCAAGTTCCGCCACAACGACATGGAAAACCTGGAGCTTGTCCTTGAGAGCGAAAAGGACACCAACAAGCTGATCATCATCGACGGCGTGTTCTCCATGGAAGGCGACATCGCCAAACTGCCCGCAATCGTGGAACTGGCCGCGAAATATGATGCTGTGGTGATGGTGGACGACGCCCACGGTATAGGCGTGCTCGGCGAAGGCGGTCGGGGCACCTGCAACCACTTCGGACTCACCGACCGGGTCGACCTGATCATGGGGACCTTCAGTAAATCCCTGGCCTCGGTGGGCGGGTTCATCGCCGGCGACGCCGACGTCATCCACTACATCCAGCACATGGCCCGCGCCCTGATGTTCTCGGCCAGCATGCCCCCCGCTTCGGTGGCTTCCGTTTCGGCGGCCGTCGACGTGATGCTCGAGGAGACCTGGCGCCACGAAGCCCTGTGGCACAACAACGATCTCATGCGCGAACGCCTGGACGACGCCGGTTTCGACACCGGGCTGAGCGAAACCCCCATCATCCCCGCGGTGGTCGGGGAAGACATGGCTGCCTTCACCATGTGCCGGCGGTTGATCGACGAGGGCGTTTTCGTCAATCCCGTGGTCAGCCCCGCCGTCGAACCCGGCAACGCCCTGATCCGCTTGAGTCTCATGGCGACCCACACCGAGGACGAGATCCACCAGGCCATGGACAGCATGATCAAGGTGGGCCGGGAACTGGGGCTCATTCTCGGTTGAACCGGATAATTGCCGATTCGCGGGCGACGCCCGTTCCTCAACCCGGGAAGTTCTCGCATTCGTTCCAGGACCTCCCGGGTTTTTTCGATAAGGGAGAATGCGATGGCCGTGACGATTTCCCCCGTCGGCGACGACAAACACGCCCTCCGGGAATTTCTGGACGTTCCCTACCGGATCTACCGCGACGACCCCCACTACGTTTTCCCACTCCTGGACGAGATGAAACACTTCCACGACAAGAAGAAGAATCCCTTCTACCGGCACGCCGAGGCCGAGCTGTGGCTCGCACGCGACGACGGCCAGGTGGTCGGCCGCATCGGAGCGGCGGTGGACAAGTACAACAACGAGCATTGGCACGAGAAAGTGGGATTTTTCGGTTTCTACGAGGTCGACGACAATCCCGCCGCGGCCGTCGCCCTGCTGGAAACAGCGTGGAACTGGATCGCCGGCCAGGGCATGGACACCATGCGTGGACCGGGCTGTTTCACCTCGAACCACGACTGGTACGGTCTGCAGGTGGGCGGCAAGTTCAACCGCCCGGTCATCGGCATGCCCTACAATCCCCGTTACTACGAGAAGCAGTTCGAGGATTTCGGCCTGACCGGAGCCAAGGACCTGTACGCCTGGGAAATCCGGACTGGAGGCCGGCTGCCCGAAAAGATGCAGCGATTGATCGACCGCATCATGGCCCGGCCCGGGCTGGTCATTCGTCCCTTCGACATGAAGAATTTCTTCGCGGAAGCTTCGCTGGTGCGTGGTCTGTACAACAGGACCTGGAGCGAGAACTGGGGCTTCATCCCCCTGGACGACGAGGACTTCGCCTACATGGCCAAGGACATGAAATCGATGGTCGATCCGGCTTTCCTGCTGATCGCCGAGATGGAGGGCCAACCTATCGGTTTTTCCCTGACCATCCCCGATTTCAACCAGGCCCTGCAGCCGCTGCGGGGCAAGCTGCTGCCCTTCGGCTGGCTGAAATTCCTGCTGGGCAAACGAAAGATAGATTACGCGCGCACCATGCTGATGGGGGTTCTGCCGGAATACCGTAAACTCGGGGTGGACATGGCCATGGTTTACAAGACCATGCTCGCCGGCTTCGCCAAGGGAATCAAGGCCGGCGAATGCTCCTGGATCCTGGCCGACAACAAATCCATGAACCGGATCCTGACTGGTTACGGTGCGGACATGTACAAGACCTACCGCGTCTACGAGAAGGCGGTGGGATGACAGCCGTCAACGACAGAACGGGTGTCGGCGGCCCCCGGATCGCCCTGACCGGTGCGACGGGGTTTCTTGGCAGCCACATCGCCGACTTGTTGCTGGCCCGCGGCTACCGGGTCCGGGCCTCCGTCCGGGCGACCAGCAATCTACGCTGGCTCATCGACAAGCCCGCCGAAACCATGGTGGTTGATCTGACCGAGCCCGCGGATTGCACCCGGTTCCTGGCCGGCACCAGCGGGTTGGTTCATTGCGCGGGCGTGGTGACCGCCCCCGCGAAGGAGATCTATCACACGGCCAACGTGACCAGCACCGCGACCCTGCTCGAGGCCGCGCAGAACGCCTGGACCGGAGGTGAAGATGCCGCCGCCTTCGTCCTGATCTCGAGCTTGGCCGCCCATGGGCCCGCCGGTCTGGATCGACCCGCCCGGGAAACCGATGCCTGCCGACCCATCACGGACTATGGCCGCTCCAAGCTGGCCGCCGAGGAACTCCTGACAGCGGGTGAATGGGCTTTTCGTACCGCCGTCCTGCGGCCGCCCTCCCTGTACGGTCCCCGGGACGCGGAATTCCTGCCCCTGGTCCGGATGGCGGTTCGGGGCTGGACCGGACGAATCGGCCGCCGCCTGACGGGGTTTTCCCTGGTTGACGGGCGTGACGCCGCCGCCGCGGCTGTCGCCTTGCTGGAAACCGAGTCGGCCACCGGCCCCTTTTTCGTGGACGACGGCCGGACCGGTTACGACTGGCCGGCCCTGGCCGAGGTTTTGGGTCATATGGCCGGCCGCAGGATCCGCACCCTGTCGGTGCCCCTACGTATGGTGAAATTCCTTTCCTGGCTGGCGGGATCCAACCGGGCCGCTCGGTCGGCGGTCCTGAACCGGGACCGGATTCGCGACTTGGACGCTGAGGGCTGGGTCTGCGACGGCAGCCGCCTGGTCGCGGCCACCGGATTCCGGGCCCGGTGGGACGCCGCCCAAGGATTCGCCGAAACCCTGGCTTTCTACCGGGAGGAAGGCTGGCTTTGAACATCAGAAGGAAACTGATCGACCTGTCCCTGCGGCGGATGAACATCGACCGCTGGGCCGTGATCTACCTGCTGATCAGCGCCTTCTACCCCGTGCTCAAACCCTCCGTGTTTCCCGACCCCTGGGCCAACGCCTTCCTTCATGGGGGGCTTGCCCTGTTCATCTGGTTTGTCCCACCAATTCTTCGCTGCAGCCGGCACTTCCCACTGCGTTTGCTGGGCGAGATCTACCTGCCGTTTATCTTCCCCATGTTCTACGCGGAGATGAAATACCTGGGCATCATCTTCTTCGATTTCGAAAACAGTCTTGACCCTTCGTTGATTCGCCTCGAGGAATGGATCTTCGGTTGCCAACCGAGTCTGGAGTGGTCGCGGGTCTGGCCCTGGCCCTGGTTCCACGAGTTGATGGAGTTCGCCTACTTCTCCTACTACTTCCTGGCCGCAACCTTCCTGGTGCTCGTGTTCCGGGCCCGCAACCTGGACGAGCAGGCGAAGTGGGATACGGTGCGGGCGTTCGTCCGCGACCTGAGTCTGACGATGCTGATCTGCTACACCATGTACACCCTGTTTCCCGCCTGGGGCCCGAAATACTTCCGGGCCGGGTACGTGGAGGTTGACGGCTGGATCTTCACCGACATCATGCGCCATATCCACGAAAACGGGGCCTTGCTGGGCGCCGCATTCCCCTCCAGCCACGTGGCAGCCTCCATGGTGCCCTGGTGGCACACCTGGCGGAACTTTCCCCGCCACCGCTGGTGGATGACCACCATCTTCGTCCTGTTGTGCATGTCCACGGTCTACAACCGCTACCACTACGTTGTGGACGTCATCGCCGGTCTCATACTGAGCGCGCTGGTCATGTACTTCGGCCACCGCCTGGGAGATGTCGCCCGGGACCGCCTGAAATATCGTAAAGGTAGATTCAGATTCAATCAGCGGTAGAGACTCTTCACTGCGCCCCAGGTGGACTCCACGCTGGGGGTGCTCCCGTTGACCGAAGCCACGGGCATGGCGGGATCTCCCGAGGAAACATCGACGGCCGTCCAGCCGCCCCCGGCCAGATGCACGGCGGGATAGTCCCCGGCCAGGGAAGCGGCGGAGATGTCGCCCAGATAGAAGGATGCGTGCTGGTCGGTGGCGGCCAGGACCGTGAACACCGCCAGCTTCGTCAGGACGTTGCAGGGCATCGGCGAAGTCATGGACACCGCCCAGTCCTGCGGACCGTTCAAAAGGGGCTGGGAACCGACCGGAAAATCCGTGGTCGTGACCGTATTGCCGTTGGTCAGGATCACGGCCGATTCCCAGCCCTCGATGGCGTTCATGGTGGGATTGGTCAAAATCAGGAAGAGTTCGAAACTGGCGCCCGCCTCGACGGCGAGATCCCGGTCCTGGGCTTCATCATCGAAATACAGGCCCAGGGCATCGGGTCCCGGCAGGGTCGCCTGAGCCGATCCGACGGATACTCCTTGCAGGCCGCAGGTCATCAGGAAGAGAATCATTACCAATCGCATGATCTCGGCTCCCGCCAGTCTCGGAATCAACTTTACCAAGGGGTAGATTATATCACGAAAACTATATTTTTCCAACAAAATCAGCAAAACCCGGGGAGGATTTTGCTGATCACGTCGAGCCTGTCATGTCGAATCCGGCTCACGGCCGGGATAGAATCAGCCTCAGGTGAAGCCACCTGCGCCGCAACCGCCGCCGGAAAACCCGCCCGCTGAATCGGAGGCCCCGGTGGCGAAGGCGGAAAAGCCCTTCTCGACCCGTTTGGACCGGCAGGCGGGGCACTTGAGCTCGCCGCTTTCCAGTTCGGCGAACGAGAGCAGCTCCTCGAAATTGTGTCCACACTTCTTGCAGATGAATTCGAAAATCGGCACCTGATGACCTCCTGGCCGCCGGCAACATCTTCTACCGGGGCGTCGGATCCCCGGAATCCGGTGTCTTCTCCTGAGTGCGCCCCTGATCCTTCAAATCGTCCCGATCACCGATCGAGCAGCTGGTGGGGCCTCAGCCGGGCGGGATGCCCAGCCGGGGAAAAACGAACTGTACAATGATGAAATACAGGACCACGAATAAAATGAACTTTTCCATCGACGGTCCTTTCCGGCCCCCTCAGCGGCACCTGGTTGTCTACCTGCGCAGTTTATTAACTGAAAAGGTAGTAAAGAACCCCACCCTGTCAAGGGCTCAAAAGGTCCCCTTCACCCAACCGCCGTCCGACACGAGGCATTGCCCGGTGATATAGCCCGCCCGGGCGGACATCAGGAACAAGACCAGGGCGGCGAGTTCTTCCGGTTTGCCCAGGCGCCCCAGCGGGATTTCGGCGGTCCAATCGGCAAGGACCTCTTCCCTGGTGCAACCGGTCTGTTCGACCTTCTTGGCGATCAACCGTTCGACGGCGCTGGTTGTATGGTAACCGGGTGCCACCGAGTTGACGGTCACCCCGTGCGGCCCCCCCTCCAAAGCGAGGTTCCGGGTCAAGGCGTGGACCGCCGGACGCATCACGCTGGATAGAAGCAGATTCTCCACCGGCTGCAGGACGCTGACGGACGTGATCTGCACGATGCGCCCCCAACCCCGCGTCATCATGCCGGGCATCACCAGGCGGCACAGTCTCACGGCGCTTTCCAGAGTCAGTCGGTAGGTCGCTTCCCACTGGTCGAGATCCAATTCGGAAAAGGTGCCGGCCGGAGGGCCCCCGGCATTGACCAGCAGGAGGTCAATCCCGCCCCAATCCCCTTCGATGTCGGCGACAAAACCGGCTACGGCCTCTCCATCGGTGACATCCAGGGCCCGCGCGCGCACCTCGCCGCCCGCACCGCCGTAGGCTTCCTGGCCCGCGGCCCTGACGTCCTCCACCGCCTCGTTCAGGTCGCTTTCGCCACGTGCGCACATGGCCACGCGCACACCTTCAGCCGCCAGTTGAAGAGCCACCGCCCTGCCGAATCCACGTGACGCCGCCGTCACCAGGGCGGTGCGGCCCTTGAGTTCCAGATCCATGTTCCCACTCCACCATTCAAGGTCATGTCGCAACGGTCGATAATCAGAACGTTGGCGATTTCCGTCGCCACCAGTTTAGGAGAAATGGCGAAATTGTCACTCGCAGAGTGGAGAATACCGCCTTTTCGATAAATGCCAATTACCGAGGGCATGTTCGTTGCGAACTTGACCAACAGAGTCCCTTACCGGGAATCACGGGGAACAACCGGTAACCGACGACGCAGATGCGCCGTGCAGAGGAAGATCCTGAATGAGTGAGACATCGCAATCCGCCTTGGAGAACTACATAACCAAGCGCGGGGGAGATATTGATCATTTCTACCAGAGGTTGGAAGGTCCCCTGCCCAATCACACCCTGATCCGCATCCTCTCATGGCTGATCATTCTGGGTTTCGCCTCCTATTTCGTCATTCCACGTAGCCCGGCGCCGATCCAGTTGACCTATGAAATGGACCTGGAAAAAGCGCCCGCCGGCAGTCTTGTCATCACTTTGATCGCCGAAGGCGACCTGCCCCGGCACCTGAATCTAGAATTTCCCCCCGGAGTTTTCGGCGACGTCATGAACGGAGTCAGCCCCCACAGCGCCACGGCCAATGAACTGAATCCGGATGGAAGTCAGGGCAAACCCCTGGCAGTCGAAAGAAGCCTGGACGGGTGGCGGGTTGCCACCCGGGGAGTGAAGAGGGCGGGATTCATCTATCAGGTCGATCTCAACCATGTCCAGGGTCTGGAAGACGATGTGCGGCGCCACATCTCCACACCCGTGACAGGCGGTCTGAGGGTGGCCGGCTTCGAGGTCTTCCTGCAACCGGTCGGCCTGGAAGTCGACGACATCACAGTCACGCTTCACAACCCCGACGACCTCAAGGTGCTGGTTCCCTGGCCGGCCCTGGTCAAGAGCAGAGACCGGGTCATGAAGATCGCATCCCAGGGTCCTTCTCAGCAGGCGAACATCAGCCAGGGCCAGGGCTACCTGCCCGCCCCGGGCGTGGCCCCCCTGAGCGACACCGATCCCGGCAAGGCCCCCTCCACCCAGCCGGTGCCCGCGAACCTGATGTTCCACCCCCAAAGCCTGGTTGATCTCAACAACGCCCTGTTGATCTGCGGTGATCTTCAAATCATCTCCACCCAGGTCCGCGATTGCGTCATCCAGCTGGCGACCGACCGGCTCTGGGAATTCCCCCTGGGAAGCGCCCTGGACATGGTCCGACGCATCGCCCGGACGGAGATGGGCTTCTTCGGCTCGGCTCCCACCTCCCAGATCACCGTGATCCTGGCGGCGAACCGGGTCACCGGCCAGAAAAGATTCGACATCTACGGCGTCCACACCGGCAGTTCCGTACTGGTGATGATGGACATCAACACCACCTGGGATGATCTCGAGGATCAATCGGCCAGCGTCATCGCCCATGAGATGTTCCACGGTTGGCTGGGAGAAGCGATCCCCCAGAGGGATCCGGACATGCTGTGGTTCACCGAAGGCGCCACCACCTGGTACGCTGCCCGGATGCTGACCGTGGCCGGCATCTGGAGTCCGGACCATGCCCGGGCCGTCCTCGAAGCCCGCCTGGAACGGGACTACAAGCTGAGTCCCCTGAAAACGCAGATGTCCGTCGCCGAGGCCTCGTCGGAGGTCATGGCCGGGCCCGACCAGGTCCGCTTCGCCTACGCCAGCGGCGTAAACGCCTGCATGAACCTGGATCAGTGGCTGGCCGAACTCACCGGCAAACACCGTCCCCTGGATCTGGTCCTGCGCCACCTCTATGAAACCCGGGACGGTTCAACCCTGACCCGCCTGACCCTGGAAAAAGCCGTCCTGGAGACCACGGGAATCGACTGCAGCGTCTGGCTGGACAATCACGTCTATAAGAAATCGACCTTGCCCACCGCCATTCGGTTGATATAACTTCCGGGAGGGAGGAAGAAGGGGTGTCTCATCACTCCGGGGGCGTCGTTGCGCCCCCTCCTGGGGCGGAATGACTCGGCATTCCGGGCCCTCCGCCATCCATGGCTCCGGGCCCTTCATGACGCCCCAGACTGATGAGACACCCCTTCTTCCTCCCGGAAGTCATACCAGGCGCCTAACAGACAGGTGGTGGACGGAGCATGGGTCAGGATCCCCGTAAGAAATTTTCCCGGACACTGGTAACCAGCGCATTGCCCTACGCCAACGGCGACATCCACCTGGGACACCTGGCCGGAGCCTACCTTCCCGCGGACATCTACGTGCGGTTCCTGCGTCTGAGGGGCGAGGAGGTTCTCTACATCTGCGGCACCGATGAGTACGGCGTGCCCATCACCCTGACGGCCGAGAAGCTGGGCATCACGCCCAAGGAACTGGTGGATCGGAACTACAAATCCATCCGGAAATCCTTCGCGGACTTCGGCATGAGCTTCGACAACTTCAGCCAGACCAGCCGGGACATCCACGCCGAAACCGCCCAGGCCTTCTTCACCGATCTTCACGCCCGGGGCATGTTCAAGCAAAAGACCACCGACCAGTTCTACAGCCCCAGCCAGAAACGATTCCTCGCCGACAGGTTCATCGAGGGCACGTGCCCAAGATGCGGCAGCGAGGACGCTCGTGGCGACCAGTGCGAAAAATGCGGCTCATCTCTCGATCCCACCGAACTGATCGATCCCCGCAATGCCCAGGACAACAGTCCTCTCGAACTTCGGCGGACCACCCACTGGTTCCTGCCGCTGGGCGACTGGCAGGGCAAGCTTGAGGAGTTGATCGACGCGCACCCGGAATGGAAGGACAACGTCAAGCAGTATTGCCGCGGCTGGTTCCAGGACGGCCTCCAGGACCGCGCCATGACCCGCGACCTCGGCTGGGGTGTGCCGGTGCCGCTGCCCGATCACGAGGGCAAGGTGTTCTATGTCTGGTTCGAGGCGCCCATCGGGTACATCTCCTCCACGCGGGAATGGGCCGCCGCCCAGGGCGACCCCGACGGATGGCGCCGCTGGTGGCAGGACGGCTCCACCCGGCTGATCCACTTCATCGGCAAGGACAACGTCTTCTTCCACGCCGTGATGTTTCCCGCCATGCTCATGGCCCACAGCGACAACTTCGTCCTGCCGGACAACGTCCCGGCCAACGAGTTCCTGAACCTCGAGGGCCAGAAACTGTCGACGAGCCGAGGCTTCGCCGTCTGGCTGCCCGAATTCCTGGCCAAGTTCCAGGCCGACCCCCTGCGCTACACCCTGGCCCGAAATCTGCCCGAATCCCGGGACATGAACTTCACCTGGGAGGGATTCCAGGCCCGCAACAACAACGAGCTGGGCAACAATTTCGGGAATCTGGTCAACCGGGTCTTCACCTTCACCCACAAGTATTTCGACGGCAAGGTGCCCGAGTGGTCGGAAGGAATGATGACCGATCTTGACCGGCAGGCCCTGGACGAGGTCGCCGCCGACCTGGAGAAATGGGTGGGACACCTGGAGAAGTTCGAGATCAAGGCAGCCCTGGAGGTCTGCTTCCACGCGGGGCAGGTCGGCAACCGCTACTTCGACGAGTCCGCACCGTTCAAAACCCGCAAAACCGATATGGAACGTTGCGGACACAGCCTGGGGGTCATCATCCAGGTCCTGCGCATGCTGACCCTGATGCTCGCGCCGGTCGTGCCGTTCAGCATGGAAAAACTGTGGAATTGGCTGGGCATGGAAACCGATCTGTGGCATGGCGGCTGGACCGAAGGCACCCGGGACATCCCTGCCGGGCGATCCCTGGGCACGCCCGAAATCCTGTTCCCGCGCCTTGACGACGATCTGATCCAGCCGGAAATCGAGCGCTTGAATCGGATGCTGGAGGAGTGATCAGTCGATGTACGGCCGATCCTGGTCGCCGTCCCCGCCGAACATGAACTTGACGCCCGCCTTGACGATGTAACCCGTGTAATCCAACGACATGCGGGTGCCGTCCTCCTTCAGGGCCGGCCGGCTTTCGTAGAGGAATTCATCGATGACCGCGTAGCGCCAGCCGACAGTCAGTTCGATGGCTGTCGATCCACCCACCGCGAATTCCGCCCGGGCCAAGGCTTCCAGGGCCAGCCCCGACGACCCCGTGATCTCGCCCTGCCCCCAGTTGACGTTGTTCTCACCCGTTATCTTGACCTCGCCGTCGGGGAAAATCAGCCCCAGGCCCGCCGCGCCCCCGAGGGCCCAGCGTCCGGTGCGCAGCGGCGTCCAGTACAGATGGGTCATGAAGAAATTGGCGTCCAGGTCGAGGTCGGCGGTCACATCGGCGTCGGTGCCCTTGACCCGGGCGTACTGTCGGTCCCAGGAAAAACCCAGGGAGAAGTCGGGCGACAGGTCGTAACCCAGGTGGAAGGACAGGGAAAAGCCCGAATCCAGATCGGGAAAATCGAAGCCGTTGATCGTGTAGTCGTAGAAACGGAAATCCGCGTCGTTGATATCCCCCATGGCCATGCCGCTGACACCGGCTGCCGCCTTGAACCAGCCGCCGGCCAAAACCCGGGTCGATCCGCCGACCAGGAGTACCAGAACGGTCGCGGTGATCACCAGAATCCGCATGGACTCGCCGATCGATGGACGGTTGATCACGTCTGCCTCCCGAAAAAAATCACGATTTAACTGAATTTCAGAGCCATTCGAGCCGATATGATACTAACATGCCCCATTGGGGGCCAGCAACATTGACGGAAGCAACCTCCGGAATCGAACCGGTTGGCGGCAAACATTTGCCTGAACATGCAAGGATGGATCATGAAGAAGACCGCCCTGAAATTCGCGGCGTTGGCGATCTGCCTGTCGGTCTGCGCGGGGATCGCCGTTGAATCCCTGGCCGGCGAGATGGAGGATTTCAATACTCGCGACCTGGAAAGCCACCTCCGCAAGACCAGCAAAGAGCTGAAGACCATGAAGAACCTGGAGAAGAAGCTCGAATCGGCCGCCCGGCAGTCTTCGAACACCGCCCGGAAGTCGACCATCAACGATCTTCAGGATCACATGGCCAGTTGCATTATCCGGCGCGAAGACGATCTGGGCCAGGATCACACCATCAAGATGCACGGCCAGGAGGTGACCAGCGGCACCACATCGGCTGCCGAAGTCGGCGCCCCGGTGGGCACCAGCAGGGCCAAGAATTCGCTGAACTTCAAGGAAGGCATCGCGGGTCTCCGGCTGCGCCAGCTGTCCCGCATGCAGTCCATCTTCGTTTCGGCCAAGCACAACAAACAGCCGGCCATCGAGAAACAGGGTGAATCCCTGGATCGTTACACGACCCAGGTGCGCCGGTTCAGGGAAGAGCTCGAAGCGAGCATAAGCATCCTGGAGGCCGAACTGGAAAAACGCGCCCGGGAACAGGAATTGAAAAAGGAACAGATGAAGAAACAGGAAAAGGGAAACTAGCCGCCGGGATTGTTTCTCACCTGGAAGCGTCGAAGGCCGCCTTACGGGCGGCCTTCTGCATGCCGTCGTGTTCCGCCGAGGTCAGGGCCAGAAGTTCCCCCGCCTGGCGGTATTCACCCTCCAGATCCAGGTCGAACAGGGCGCGGTCGTCGGTGTTCAGACAGCACGGCACACCCGCGGCCAGGAAGGTCCTCAGGGGGTGATCGCCCCAGGCCGCGAGGCCACCGGTCCGCAGGTTGGATCCCGGACACATCTCCACGAAAACGTCCCGGGCCGCCAGAGTCGCCAGGAGGAGCGGATCGTGAGCTGCGGCCAGACCGTGACCGATGCGGTCGGCGCCGCAATCCTCCACCGCCTGCCGGATCGAATCCATCGCCGCGGCTCCCATGCCGGGAACCTCCCCCGCGTGGATGGTGACGCCGTAGCCTTCGGCTTTGACCTCGTTGAACAGGTCGGCGAAATCGGCCGCGGGCCCGGCTGTTTCATCTCCGCCCAAGCCAAATCCCACGACTCCCAGATCGCGGCCGGCTGAGGCGGCCGACTCCCAGGCCCGCCACGCCGCGTCCACTCCCCACTGGCGCACCGCGTCGGGAATCCAGCGCAGAACGACACCGTCGGTTTCTTTCACCTCGGCGGCGGCTTCGGCCAGGGCCCTCTGCACGGGCAGCGGATCGATCCGGCGCATCTGCAGAACGCCGTATGACAGGGTCACCTCGGCATAGTCCACCCCGTCGGCCGCCAGTTGACCGCCCAGATCACGGGCGGAGGCGTGGAAATCCACGGGGGTGCGCAGCAGGGAAGTGACGTGCTTGAAAAGTTCGAGGAATCCGTGAAATCCCTCGCAGCGGTAGGCGGCGCCGTCCTCGGTCAAGCAGGCGGCAGGCAGTCCGGGCTGGCCGTACTTCTCGGCCAGAAGGATCAGCCGGGCGGGAGTGACCGACCCTTCCAGATGCGTGTGCAGTTCGACCCGCCCGGTCCGGGTCATCGGGCCAGGACCACCCTCTGGTTCAGGGCCTTCTCGCCGTTTTCCAGACGAATGAGGTACAGACCGGAAGGAGCCGCGGCGCCCGCAACGGTCCGGCCGTTCCAGATCACGTGTTGCCAGTCGCCGGTGCCCGGACCCTGGTAAACCTCGCTTACCAGACGGCCACGCAGATCCATGATCCGCACGGTGATGTTCTCAGTGGGTGCGGCGCGGAAACGCACCGTCACCGCGGGATTGGCCGGATTGGGCCAGGCCCGATCCAGGGCCAGCAGGGAACCGAAATCCAGATGGGTGGCCAGATCGCCGGGTCCGTCCAGGGCATCCAGCGCGAAAACGAAACCCTCACCCGTGACGGCCTTCAGGGAGTAGCTGAGACTGGCGGCATCGGCGTGGAAATCCACGGGGACCTGATCGAGATAGGTGAATCCGTCACCGGTCATCGACAAGACACCCGGGATCTCCTCCTGACCCCATCGGGCGGGACCGGACCAGATCGAGCCCGCGTCGAGAACGGCGCCCTGGGCGTCGCGCACCTGACGGAACAGTTCGACATCTCCGAACTCCGACGCCGGCAGGGCAAAGGCAAAGGAAAGTCTGACGACGTCCGCGGCGCCGGTCCCGGCCCAGGTGGCGGACCAGAAGGAGAAGAACGCGGGCACGACCAGATCGGAAGAATCCTGCAGGTGGATGAAACCCGTCACCGCGTCGTTCAGCTTGTTGCCGTCGGGGGCGCCGACCGCCAAGTCCTTGGCGCCGTCTCCGTCGAAATCCCCGGCGGAAGACACGGTCCACGCATAGTGGTCATTGGCTTCGGCGCCGGTTTTCATCGGCACGTTGCCCTTGATCTCCAGGTCGGCGGCGCTGGTTGCGGTGCTGCCGCCCTCGAAAACATAACCCCTGCCGCAATTGACCTGGGGTTGGTTGTGAAAGGGCGCGCCGATCAGCACGTCATCGGATCCGCTCTGTGTGAAATCCCAGATCCGGGCCAGTGAAAAACCGAAATTGTCGCCTCCGACCTCGCCCAGGACGTAGCGATCGCCGGAAGTCGAAGGAACAAAGTTGTCGCCGTAGACGATCTCGACCCGGCCCGCAGCCAATCCCCCGTTATTGTTGTAGGGCCCGCCGATGGCCAGGTCGGTATGGGAGTCTCCACCCCAGTCACCCACTCCGCGGACCGCGAATCCATACTGGCTCGGTGAGGCCGTGCCACCGATTCCGATTTCGTGATCAACGATATTGTCGGGGCTGCCGCCGCCTTCGTAGACATAGACCGCCCCGGCGTCGAGGCCCCCGTGCGTATCGTTCAGGGGGGCGCCGACCGCGACGCAATCGTCCCCACCCAGGAAATTCCCCGCATCGGTCACCGACCAACCGAAGGCGTTGCCAGAGAATTCGCCCATCAACCTGGTTGCGTCCGCCAGATCGGTGCTGACTCCGCCACCGGCGCCGTAGATGATGTAGGCATTTCCCGGCCGTCCTGGTGATGCCGCTGCCATGGCGGGAGCCCCGACGATAAAGTCGTCAATGCCGTCGTTGTTGAAATCACCGGCGGCGGACACCGAGAAACCGAAGTTGTCCCCACCCACTTCACCGATGATTTCCACGGGGGTGATCGCCGCCGGATTGCTGTTGCCGTAGAAGACATAGACCTTGCCTTTGGCTGCACCGCCGTCGTCGGAGTCGGGTGCTCCCACGGCCCAGTCGGGCCGGCCGTCATCATTCACATCGCCGATCCGGGCCACGGCAAAGCCGAATTTTTCCTGGTTCACACCGGTCCATTTGAAATCGGCCTCGATGGTCAGGGAATCGGCGCCCAGCCACATGAACACAGCCCCGTGATTACCCCCGTTCGGCGCGCCAGGCGCCCCGACCAGGAATTCCCAGTTGAAATCCCCGTTCAAATCCTCCAGCTCCGTCATCGCCGTTCCGAACAGCGTCCCTCCGGACCCGTTCTCGTCGGTCAGGTGCACCGCCCCCCAGGCGGGGATGACCAGAACCAGCAGGGCACCGAAAAGGACCACGGGGAAGAATACGGCACGCCAGTTGCTTGTTTGATGGGTAAACAACGCAAAACCTCCAAATCGATACAGGATGCCCCGGAAACCGGACGACAGATCAAATTTTCCGCGACCAGGTAAGGCTTTCTGCAATGGGTTGGTTAATGATAACACGGACCGGCACCTTTTTAACAGAGTCAAGAGCATTTTCTGGACAAGAAAACCCTTGCTTCCAGCAGGCTGCCTGGTGCAGTTTTACCCCGTATGAACCCTTCACCATGCGGTGATTTTCCTGGAGGACGGATCCTGATTCCCGACGACAAGAGCAATAAACCGACCAGATTCACCCTCCCGGCCATGGCCGTGGTGGGCTTCGCCCTGCTCATCTGGGGAGCCGCCTACCTGAATTCCCATGATCAATCGTCCCAGCAGGAATACGGGATGGGCGGTCCGGAAGAACCGCCTCTGGCGAATGCCCTGACCGCCGCCGGATTGCCCCCGGCGGGCAGCCTCGACCTCGATCGTGACTGGTCCTTCGGGTCGTATGTCGTCCAGTCACCCGGTCCCGGCCTGGCCACCAGCGAACTGGGGCCGGTCTACCGGCCCGACGATGGTCCGTTGGAGATGCGGATCGGCAGAGGGATGACCTTCTACGAATCGCTGGCCGCCCGTGGCGTCGCCCACGAGGACATCATGACCCTGGTCGATGCCTGCAAATCCTTTCGCAACCTGCGCAGTGTCCGCGCCGGTGAACTGTTCCGCATCCACATCACGTCGGACGGCGGACTGCGCTCACTGGGCTTCGACCTGGACGAGGAAAGTTTTGTGACCTGGGAACGCCAAGGCGACACCTACGTCCGCGAAGATGGCGCCTATCCCGTGGAGCATCGTCTCAAGGGCGTCAGCGGAATCATCGAGGCGTCCCTCTACCAAAGCCTCCAGAAAATCGGAGCGCCCCTGACCCTGGCTCCCAAGATGAACGACATCCTGGGCTGGGACATCGATTTCAACCGGGATCTGCGCAAGGGCGACACCTTCCGCATCCTTTACGACGAGGTATGGAAAGAGGATGAACTGGTTCGCACTGGCTCGATCAAGGCCCTGGAAATCGTCAACCGCGGCAAGGTGAAGCGGGCCTTGCGGTTCACATCCGATAACGGGCGCCCCGGATATTACGATCCCGACGGAAACAACATGCAGAAGCAGTTGATGCGGGCGCCACTTGAATATTCGCGGATCAGCAGCGGTTATTCCCCTCGGCGCTTCCACCCGGTCCTGAAGCGATGGATGCCCCATCTGGGCGTCGACTACGCCGCGCCCCTCGGCACCCCGGTGCGGGCCGGCGGTGACGGGGTCGTGGTGGCTGCCACCACCAAGAAGGGCAACGGCAGGTATATCCAGATTCGTCACACCAACCGCGAATATGAGACCTTCTACCTTCACCTGTCCCGTTACGCCAAGGGCATCAGGAATGGCACGCGGGTGACCCAGGGACAGATCATCGGCTACGTGGGCGCCTCCGGTTACGCCACCGGTCCCCACCTGGATTACCGGGTCAAGCGCAACGGCACCTTCGTCAATCCCCGCAAGCTGAAACTGCCCGCCGCCGCGCCGGTGGCCGCTAACCTGCGACCGCACTTCGACAGCCTGACCGGCATGTACGTCGCCGCCCTTGAAGACCTTCCCACCGGTGAGCCCGTCCTCGTGCCCCCCATCATGGTCCTCGAACCCCCGGCCTGGGATGCCCAGGTGTTTGCCGCTGCCGAGCTGCCGGAGATGATCAGGGCCGCGAACTAGCCGGCGGAGCGAACTGAACCAGATTGCGGGCGGTCACCACGGTCTGGGCGGGAATCTGCAGCAACTTTCCGCTGGCCGGGAACCACAGGCCCACCGGGGGCGAATCTCCATCTTCCCGGATCAAAGGCGGCGACTCGACCGGCAGGTGATCTTCGACGAGAAATCCGAATTCGATAACCTCGGACCGGACATCCTCCCCGGTCCCGAAGGAAATCGTGATCTTCACCCGCTCCCGGTCCGCCAGCACCGCGGAATCGCCCGTCGGGGGCAACACGGCCAGGACGGGGATCCGGCCCAGGTCGACCACCAGGTTCTGGCTGAAACCGTGGCGGTCCGTCTCACTCGGGGCGGCCATGTCCGATTTCCCGCTCGCTTCCGGAAATACAGTCAGCCAGGCCTTTCGCCCTTCGGCGGTTTCCGCGACGCCGGTGCGCTCACCGCGCAGCAGCAGCCGGCCCTCACGCTGCAATTCGATCATATCGGCCTGCAGGACCAGGAAGGCCAGGGCGGTGCGGTGGGCCAGAATGCCGAGGGGTTGTTCCAGTACCTCCAGGGCTTCGAAGTCCGTCAACAGCACATTGCCCCGGCGCAGGGCCGGCACTGAATCCAAGCCCAATGCCGGTCCGAAGGAAATGTCCATCCGGTCGGGAAAATCCGCGTTCGGGTCCGGGTTGAGGCCCTTGCCCGTGAGTGTCACCCGGCGCCAGGGCGGATCCAGTTCCCAGGCCCCCATGAGGGTCGCGCTCTCGATGGGCGACTTGATATCGCGCACGATGATGTCGCTCACCTGGTAGATCAGCAGATCAATGGCCGGACTGGAAGCCAGGATCCAGACGCCTCGTTCGTCGGTGGTCCGGCGGTCGGTGTACATGGCCTGGTAATCCCGGACCTCTTCGCCCAGGTAGGCCGGTCCTTCAGCGGGCATCAGTATCCACCAGCGTCCTTCGCGGCGCTCGATCAGGAAATCCCGCTCACCCCGGCGAAGATCGATCCGGTCGACCCTGTCCCGGCTCACCCCGGGCAAGAGAATGCGGGCCTGCACCGAGACGGGCAGATCGCCCAACGTCCTGTGCAACGCCGCGGGGACCATGAAACAGGCCTTGCGTCCCGCTCCGGAGCCATAGAAGTTCCCGGCGACGGGATTGGCCGTCCCCAACGCCAGGGAAATCGCCTCGCCCCCGGCCACGAATACGGTCAGGCGAATGGCGTCGGGCCCGTTGAATTCGTACCGGCGGTCCTCCACATCCGTACCCGGCAGCAAGGGACCGCCGACGGCCGCGGTCAGGGTGTTCAACAACTTGAGAACGGCCAGGGAATCCACGTAGTCGGCGACGGCCCCGGACAGGGACCAGACCCCCGGCGTCACCATGTCCAGCCGGTACTGGGCGCCCTGCCGGGTCAGCAGCAACCCTTCGATTTCGCTCTGGTCGACGGGAAAAAGCGGGCCGCCCAAGGTGAAGTCGAAGGCCGGCTCCCTTTGCCGGGCCAGGAACAGGGCGCCGGCGGCGATCACCAGCAGGAGGGTCAGGATCAGGACGGACCGGAGTACGCCTCCGTCCCGGCTGAGGGGCCGGCCGGTCAAGTCGCCCCGCCTTTTTCACGCCTCTTCATCAACATGAAACCCAGCGCCAGACTGCCCACGAAGAGCGGCCAGCCCAGGATCGACCCCCAGCCCAGCACGTTCTTGCTCTCCTGTGACAGGATGACCGGCTGGCTCAACGGGTCCTTGCCCCTGATCTGGATGAGGCCCTCTTCCCGGGCCAACCAGCCGATGGCGTTGAGCACCAGGTCACGGTTACCGGCCAGGTTGACGTTGGCGTTGTTGAGGAACTCCGAGTTGCCGATCAACACCATGCGGCCGGGAGGCGTCCCCTTGGCGCCCAGCTGAATCTCCAGGACCATGCCGAAGGGCAGTGGACCCTTGCCGTCCACGTCCCTGTTGTAGCTGGGCCGGCCCATGAAACGCGTGTCGGGATCGTTCTCGGCCCAGGTCTGGTCGCTGCTCATCAGGATGACGGCCCCGGCGGTCAGGCTGTCGGGCGCGCCCACTATGGTCAGGGTCTGGACCAGGGGAAAGATCGTCGGCATGCCCATCAAGGAGCGGACCACTTCATGATCGCCGTAACCTTCATCGACGATGATGGTGCGTGCGCTGATGCCCCGTTGGGAGCCGACTCGTTCCACGGCGACGAGCACGTCGCCCGTCAGTCCGATCCCCCATTTTGTCATCCAGTCGACCCAGGCCGAAGGGGTCGGGGGGTCGAACATGGCCAGCACCGCGCCGCCCCTGGCCAGATGATCCTCGATGGCCTTGAGTTCGGCGGGTTCGGGTTGGAGTCTGGGCCCCGCGATCACCAGGACGTCGCAGGAGTCGGGCACCTTGCGGGTTTCGGCCAGATACAGGGAGCGGACATCATAGCCCTGGTCATTCAGGAGCAGTTCGTAGGACGAATAACCCGACCGGTCGTCGCTGTTGATCAGGTGCTCGCCGTGGCCCAGCAGCTGGCAGATCCGGGCCAGGCTTCCCGTGGAAAGACGGTAGACGGCGCTGGCCAGGGCGCTTTCCACCGGCTGCAGCAGGGAGGTGTACCGGTCCCCCACCTTGACCACGACGGTCCGTGTAGCCTTGACCTGATATCGACGCAGCAATTCGAGCTCGGTGTCCGGATCCAGGATTTCGAACTTGAACCGGTTCGAACGCAGGGCGCAGGCCTTCAGCAGGGTTTCGGTGATATCACGGGCGGGATCCAGGCGCTGGTAGAAGGCCAGTACCTGGACCTTGTCCAGGTCGCCGAAGGGCCCACCGACCGAATCCGCCTCGGCCTTGAGGTTCGTGAGGTTTTCGGGCAAGGCGTCCAGCACCTGCAGTGTCTGGGGCGCCAGGCTGTACCGCTTGTTGCCGGTCAGGTCCCAGGTGCCGACCCAGGTCTGGCCCAGGACGTAGACGACTATCGCCAGGACCACCGCCAGCAGGGTTGGTGTCCACAAGACCGCCCGCCGCCTGACGGGCATCCGCCGTCCGGCCAACACCGCGGTGGCGGCGAAGAGCGGAACGATCGTCATCAACACGAAATAGAGAATGTCCCGGGTGTCGGCCACGCCGCGGCTGAACCGTTCGAAATGGTAGAGCAGGGACAGCTCATGGGTGATGGTTCCCAGCAGCCCCGGCAGGAAGCGTTCCAGGGCGCCGATGATGAACAGGAACATGGACCAGATGAAGGCCAGGAAGTAGGCGACCATCTGTTGGCTGAACAGGCTGGAGGCCAGCGTGCCCCAGGCAACCAGGCAGCCCACGAACAGGAGTTCGCCCACCACCGCGACGACAGCCGGCCCGAATTCGGGAGAGCCCAGGAACCAGACCACCCCGAAATAGGCCGTGCCGGCCAAGATCATCACGCCGGCGGTCAGCCAGGCCGACATCCACTTTCCCAACACCCAGACGTGGTCGGCCACCGGCCAGCTGGCGATCAGGTCGAAGCGTCCTGACCGGAATTCGGGCGCGAAGAGCCGCATGGTGATGGCGGGCATCAGAAACAGCAGGAAGAAGATCGTGTTGCTGACCAGGGGCCGGAAAAGACCTTCGGCCAGGTTCATGAAATTACCGCTGCGGGGACTCTGCAGGGCGACCAGGGACATGTCGCTGTAGCCATACAGAAAGATGGTGAAAAACAACCCGATGGCCACCAGGAATCCCGACAGCACCATGGGTGCCATGGAGCTCTTGAAGAAGGCGCCGGTTTCCCGGCCGATGATGGCCCGCAACTGCCTCATGCATCCCTCCCAGGGTCGTTTTCAGGCGGGCGGTCCACGCCGGTCAGCCGCAGGAACAGGTCCTCGAGGCTGGGACCCTTGTCCTGGATGTTCTGCAGCTGGCCGCCGGCCTGAAGCACCGATTCCACCAGCTTGGGACGAACCTCCACCGGGTTGCCGGCGATGATCACCTCGGCGCCGTCGTCCGTGACCACCACCTCATCGACACCGGTCACCCTGGCCAGGGCCTCGGCCACGGAGGCACGGTCGCCGTCCCAGGACAGCATCACCGTCCGGGTGGCGTGTCCGGCAACGAGGTGATCCCCCCGGGCCAGGCCGTCGGCACTTTCCTCCCCCACGAGCCGCCCCTTGTCCAGGATCAGCACCCGCTCGCAGATGGTGCTGACCTCGGACAGGATGTGGCTGCTGAGCAGGACCGTGCGCTGTCCGCGGAAGCTCTTGATGAGCTGCCGGATCTCGACGATCTGATGAGGATCCAGTCCGCTGGTGGGTTCATCGAGGATCAGCACTGCGGGATTCGAGATCAGGGCCTGGGCCAGCCCCACCCGTTTGCGGAACCCGTGGGAAAGATTCCCCACCAGCTTGTGGCGTACCTCCCCCAGACTGGTCTGTTCAATGATGTCGTCGACATGGGCGGCAACCTCGCCCCGGGCGACATCCTTGAGTTCGGCCACGAACCGCAGGAAGTCGAGCACCGACTGGTCGGAGTACAGAGCCACGTGTTCGGGCATGAACCCGATGTGCCGTCGCACGGCGATGGGATGGTCCAGGATGTCGAAACCCGCCACGGAGGCGGTTCCGGCGGTGGGAGCCAGGGAACAGGTGAGAATCTTCATGGTGGTCGACTTGCCGGCACCGTTGGGGCCGAGGAACCCTACGACCTCGCCCTTGTCGACTTTGAAGGAAAGATCGACGAGCGCCCGTGTCGAACCGTAGCGGCGGGTCAGTCCCTTGACTTCGATCATACGGTCAATTCCCTAGGGTGCGGTCCAGCGCAGAAGCGTTGAACCCCAAGTGAATCCGGCCCCGAAGGCGCACAGAACGACAAGATCGCCTTCCTTCAGCCGACCCTCGTCCAGGGCCACGCGCAGGGCCGAGGGTATGCTGGCCGAGGTCGTGTTGCCGAACCGATCGATGGTGATGCAGACCTGGCTGTCTTCCAGGCCGACCCGGCGCTGAGCGGCTTTGATGATCCGGATATTGGCCTGATGCGGCACGAACAGATCCACGTCCGCACCCGTAAACCCGTTTTTTTCGACGATTTCCATGGTGACACCGGCCATACCCTTGACCGCGAACTTGTAGACTTCCCGGCCTTCCTGGAAGACGTAGTGCATGCCCTTGGCTACGGTCTCGGCGGATGGCGGATGCAGGCTGCCGCCACCGGTCATGTTGAGATACTTGACGCCACTGCCGTCGAGGTGGTTGATGGCGTCGATGATGCCGCCGCGGGATTCGTCCACCCGCTCGACCACCACCGTGCCGGCCCCGTCGCCGAACAGGATGCAGGTGTTGCGATCCTTGTAATCGGTGATGGACGACATGATCTCCGACCCGATGACAAGCACCCGGCGAGCGTGTCCGGCCTCCACCTGGGCGCGCGCGGTCTGCAGGGCGAAGATGAAGCCGCTGCAGGCCCCCTCGAGGTCGAATCCCCAGGCGTTCTTGGCGCCGATCTTCTCCTGGATGATGGCGGCGGTGGGGGGAAACAGCATGTCCGGCGTCACCGTCGGAACGATGATCATGTCCACGTCCAGGGGCGTGATGCCGGCGTGCTCCATGGCCTGCTCGGCCGCTTTCGCTCCGTGGAACGAGGCCCCGACCCCCTTTTCGACGATCCGGCGTTCCCGTATACCCGTCCGTTCAACGATCCACTCGTCGTTGGTATCGACCATTTTTTCGAAATCGGCGTTGGTCAGTCGTTTCTCGGGAAAACTCATTCCCACGCCGGTGATGCCGGCTGTAAAAAGCGTCCTTGCAGCCATGAGGTGGTCTCCATGGAAATGTCGGGAAAGGACCGATCCTTCCGGCCGGCGCCGCCTTCGAAACAGGCAGGGACGGGCAGGTTTGGGAAAGGGTCCGGTATTGGAAAACTGTCCCACCGCGGCGGAGGAACGGTTTTGAACGGTTCTGACTCCGTTGAAGTTAGATGAAATCCAGCCAAGGATCAAGAAAGGAAGAAAGGATCCTAACGACGGTCCTTCAATCCCTTTTTCGCAATTCGAACAGGTAATCCGGCCCAAAATCGTGGGGACCCGGCAGATTGCCCAAGGGGGGGCAAAACAAACCCCTGGAGGCTCCGTCCAAGCGGTCCCTCCAGGGGCAGACAGTGTTTCGGTAAGAGGAGAGGAGAACTAGTCCTTCTTCTCTTTCTCCTCCTCGTCGGAAGCTTCCACTTCCGCAGGCTCCTCGGTCGGAGCCTCCTCCAGGGCCTCTTCGGTGGTCTCGGCTGCCTCGTCGGCCTTGGCTGCCTTGTCGGCCTCGGCGGCGGCTTCCTCGAGGGCGGCCTTGGCCTCCGCCTTCTCCTGGGCTTCAAGGACCTTCCGCGCGCGCTTCCGCTTCAGGCTGTCGGTATGCTTGGGCCGCACGGTGTTGTCCACCAGCTCGAGAATGGCCAATTCGGCGTTGTCGCCCTTGCGGGGACCCAGCCGCATGATCCGGGTGTAACCGCCCGGACGGTCGGCATAACGGGGGCCGATCTCCTCGAAAAGCTTCTGCAGCACCGCGGGCTCGTTGACCTTGCGGGCGGCTATCCGACGCGCGTGCAGATCCCCTCGCTTGGCGAAGGTAATCAGCTTTTCGGCGACCGAGCGGGCCTCCTTGGCCTTGGGCACGGTGGTCTGGATGCGCTCGTGCTTGAACAGAGCGGTCACCAGATTACGGTACAGCATCTTCCGGTGGGCCGGAGTGCGATTCAGTTTACGTCCGCGGACATTGTGTCGCATGACTCATTCCATCCTTAAGTATTCTACCGGACGCCGGGCTTGTCTGGCCGCGCGCCTTGCTGTGCAGCCGACCGAAGCCGGCGTTTGCCTAGGAGGCGGAACCCCCGCGTACCTTTTCGGCGATTTCCTGGTCGAAGGACATGCCGAACGTCAACTCCATGCCCTCCAGGATCTCACCGATTTCATTCAGACTCTTGCGGCCGAAGTTCCGGAACTTGAGCATCTCCTGTTCGTTCTTCGTCACGAGATCGAACAGGGTCTTGATATGGCCGGACTTCAGACAGTTGGCCGAACGGACGGAGAGCTCGAGTTCCTCCACATTGCGCGAGAGAAGCTCGACCAGCCGTTCCTGCTCCTCGTTCACTTCGATCTCCTGCGCATCGATGGGCGCCTCGTCGAAATTGATGAACATCTGGAGCTGGTCCTTGAGAATCTTGGCCGAAAAGCCGATGGCGTCCTCGGGCCGGACCGCACCATTGGTGGTGATCCCGAGAATCAGCTTATCGTAATCCGTCCGCTGGCCCACGCGCGTATCCTCGACCCGGAAGCTCACCTTCCGCACGGGTGAAAAATTCGTGTCCATGCGGATGATCCCGATCATCTCGTCGGGAATGTTGTGGTTCTCCCGGTCGACGTAGCCGCGGCCCATGTCGACATAGAGCCGTACGCTGAACCCTGCCTTTTCGGTCAGGGTGCAAATCACATGATCGGGGTTGGCCACTTCAAGGTCGGGTAAGCCCTCGATCATGCCGGCGGTCACTTCGCCCGGCCCGGTGACATCGATGGTGGCCCAGCCGGACGCCGCCTCGGACAGGGTGAACACAACCTGCTTGAGATTCAGGACGATGTCGGTGACGTCCTCCAGGACGCCCGGAATCGTGCTCAGTTCGTGCTTGACGCCCTCGATCTGAACGGCGGTGATGCCGTGTCCGTGAATCGACGACAACAGGGTCCTGCGCAGGGCGTTGCCCAGCGTGTGACCGAAGCCGCGTTCCAGGGGAGCGATCTCAAGTTCGGCGAAATGTCCCGTTTGGGTGCTCTTGTTCATCTGCACGCCATCGGGCATCATCATATTGACCCACTTCATAAACTTCTCCATCCCTTCGTGCCCAGGGGCACCTTACTTCGAGTAGAGCTCCACGATCAGGTTTTCCTGGATCGGGATGGGCAAGTCGCTCAGCTGGGGCTCGGAAAGAAGCTTGCCTTCCAGTTTCTTGTCGTCCGCCTCGACGAACGGGAGCCGGTCCCGCTTGGCGTTGTCCTTGAGGGAATCAACGATCTGGGGAATGTTCTGGCTCTTGGCCCGGATGCTGACCATCTGGCCGACTCGAACCTGGCGGCTTGGGATGTCGCAGACATCGCTCTCGACAAGCACATGCTTATGCCGGATCAACTGGCGGGCCGAAGCGCGCGAAGGCGCGAATCCCAGCCGGTAGATGACGTTGTCGAGACGCTTCTCCAGGAGATTGAAGAGGTTCTCACCCGTGGCGCCCTGCCGCCTGTTCGCCTCGGCGAAGTACAGACGGAACTGACGCTCCAATACGCCATAGATTGAACGGACCTTCTGCTTCTCACGAAGCTGAAGTTTGTAGTCCGAGGGTTTACGCCCGCGGCGACGGCCATGCTCGCCCGGCCCGTAGGGCCTGCGTTCGATGGCACAAGAGCTGCTGTAGCAGCGCTCGCCTTTGAGAAAGAGCTTCATCCCCTCACGACGGCAAAGCTTGCACTTCGCGTCAGTGTACCTGGCCATTACAAACGAACCTCCCGAACGGCCGCGGTTTCCCACCGCGCCGTCCCATGCTGGAAACTACAGCCGACGGCGCTTCTTGGGCCGGCAGCCATTGTGGGGAATAGCGGTGCAGTCCTTGATCCTTGTCACTTCCAGACCCTCGGCCTTGAGGCTGCGCACGGCAGCTTCCCGACCCGATCCGGGACCCTTCACCCAGACTTCGACCTTGCGCATGCCGGCGGAGAGCACTTCCTGAGCGCAGAACCGGGCGGCGAGCTGGGCGGCGAAAGCCGTGGACTTCCGGCTGCCCTTGTAACGACCCTGGTGTCCGCCGGACGACCAGGTGATCACGTTACCCTGAAGATCGGTCATCGTGATGAGGGTATTGTTGAAACTCGACTTCACATGGGCCACGCCCACGGAATCCAGCTTCAACTTCTTGGACTTCCTCGCCTTGCCCTTCTTGTCCTTGGCAGTCGCCACGTCAAACCTCCTGGCACCTCGGGGATGCTAAATCTTCTTCTTGCCGCCTGGACGGGACTTAGGTCCCTTACGGGTGCGAGCGTTGTTCTTGGTGTTCTGGCCCCGGCAAGGCAACTTGCGCCTGTGCCGCAGCCCTCGATAACATCCAATGTCCATCAGGCGCTGGATGTTCATGGCATTTTCGGTACGCAGGGTACCCTCCACCTGATAATCCTTGTCGAGGATCCCGATGATCGAACGGGTCTCCTCCTCCGTCAGATCCTTCGTCTGGGTCTCGGGATTGATGTTCGCCTTGGTACAGATCTGCGCGGCCCGGTGGTTGCCGATGCCGAAGATGTACGTGAGGGCGGTCCCGATCCTCTTGTTGTTGGGAATATCCACACCGGCAATGCGTGCCACTATGGCTCCTTTCGTCCTGAAATGATCCCGCCGGAGCCGTCGTGCGCCGCCGTCCGCGGTGGAATCTCATTATGGCCAATCGGCCGGTTCAACCCTGGCGCTGGTTGTGTCGCCGCCTGATGCAGATCACGCGAACGACTCCCTTGCGCCGAATGACTTTGCATTTCGGGCAGATCTTCTTGACCGAGCTGCGGACTTTCATTTCGTTGCCTCCTGCCGGGTCCCGGGACCCGGAACTCATCTTCTGGAACGGTCGTGCCCTACTTGTAACGGTAGGTGATACGGCCTCGCGTCAGATCGTACGGGGACAGTTCCACCGTCACCTTGTCGCCTGGCAGGATGCGGATGAAATGCATGCGCATCTTGCCCGAAACATGTGCCAGCACAACGTGCTTGTTTTCCAACTCGACTCGGAACATGGCGTTGGGCAGGGCCTCGATGACCGTACCTTCTACGCTGATCCCTTCTTCTTTTGCCATCTGTTCAGCCTCTCAGAAAGCAGCTACGCCCGACCCGCGTCGGGTCAAAATCCGGGGGCCGTCAGCGGTCACGGCCACCGTATGCTCGAAATGGGCCGAAAGCCCGCGGTCCGCCGTCCGAATCGTCCACTCGTCTCTGCCGGTGACGACCCGTTTGGTGCCGCAGTTGATCATCGGCTCGATGGCGATCACCAGCCCCTCCTCCATGACGGGGTCGGGCATCGTGAAACACCGGAAGTTGGGCACCTGGGGATCCTCATGGAGATCCCGGCCGATGCCGTGCCCCACCAGGGATTCAACCACGGAAAAACCGTTGGCCCTGGCGTGCTGTTCGACGGCCGTCCCGATGACGGATATCCGCCGGCCGGGCTCGATGGCCTCGATCCCGCGCTCCAGGCATTCCTGGGTCACCCGCAGGAGCTTGGCGGCTTCGTCGCTCACCTCGCCCACGGGAATCGACTCCGCGCTGTCCGCATGCCACCGGTCCTTGATCAACCCGATGTCGATGCCGACGATGTCGCCTTCAACCAATTTCCGGTCCGAGGGGATGCCGTGCACCACTTCCTCGTTGACCGAGATACAGGCAGACGCAGGAAACCCGTGATATCCCTTGAAAGAAGGGATACAGCCGGCTTCCATGATCATGGCTTCGACGGCTTCGTCCAGGGTCTTGGTGGTCACTCCGGGGACCACCAGCTTCCGGACTTCCAGGAAGACAGAAGCCAAAATCTCGGCGCTGGCCTGCATTTTGTCAACCTGGTCGGCCGACTTCAAATTAATGTTCTGCTTGCTCCAGGACACCTACGACTCCAGGTTACCCGTCAGGCGGACGCCCCGCGGGACGCCCCTCACCTCAAGACATCCGTGATTCTCTGGGCAACTTCTTCCGGAGTCCCCAGGCCGTCGATTTCATACAGAGGATACCGCTCCTCCAGCAACCAGGCGGCGGGCAGGGTCTTTTTCCGGAACACCTCCAGGCGATGCCTGATGGTATCTTCTTTATCGTCGGCCCGCTGATACAGCGCCGGTTTCCCCCGTTCGAGGTCCTCCGAGGCGCCGCAGAAGGGGCAGTACGTCGGTCTGGTCGAGCCGAAGCCGACCAGGTTCATCACTTCGTTGCAGGCCCGGCAGGTGATCCGTCCGTTCAGCCGCCTTACGATCTCCTCGGCCGGAGCACGGACCACGAGCACCGCGTTGATGGACTGACCGATCTCATCCAGCATGGTGATGAAAGCGGTCGCCTGCACCGAGGTGCGGGGAAAACCATCCAACAGCCAGCCGTTCTCGAGGTCGTCCCGGGACAACCGGTTCTTGATGACCTCCATCATCAGCTCGTCGGACACCAGGTCGCCGTCGTTCATCACCGAGTGCACCTTTTTCCCCAGCTCGGTCCCGCTGCGAATCGCCATCCGCAGGATGTCGCCGGTGGAAATGTGTACCACGCCCTTTTTTTCCACGATGCCGTGCGACTGTGTGCCCTTGCCGACACCGGGCGGCCCCATGATGACGAGATTCATCCCCTACCTCCGGGCCCGCAGCCGGCCCTTGGTCATGAAGCCGTCGTAATGACGCATCACGAGGTGGGACTCGATCTGTTGCAGGGTGTCCAACGCCACGCCGACGACGATCAGCAGCCCTGTACCGCCGAAGTAGAACGGCACCTTCAGCAGGGCGATCATCAGATCCGGCAGGATGGCAATGACCGCCAGGAAGACGGCGCCCGGCAGGGTCACCCTGGTCAGGACCCGGTCGATATATTCGGCGGTCTTCCTGCCCGGACGCACGCCGGGAATGAAGCCGCTGTTCTTCTTCATGTTGTCCGCCAGGTCCACCGGGTTGAGGATCACCGCGGTGTAGAAGTAGGCGAACAGGATGATCAGGGCGGAGTACACCAGGACGTAGACCGGGTGGGGCGGCCGGAACACCATGCTCATCGTCGAAAAGAACGCCATGTCCGGAAAGATGGTGCCCAGGGTGCCCGGGAACATGATGATGGACTGGGCGAAGATGATGGGAATCACGCCGGCGGTGTTGACCTTCAGCGGGATATGGGTGTTGGCCCCGCCGTAGACCCGGCGTCCCACGATCTTCTTGGCGTACTGCACCGGAATCTTCCGCTGGCCCTGGGTAATGGCGATGATCCCGCCGACCACGAACATCATGAAGGCGCCGACCAGGAGTGCCTTGAGGATGTGCATGTCGCCGCTGGCCAGCTGCTGGCCCGTGTTCAGGATGTCGGTCGGGTAGCGGGCCACGATCCCGATGAAGATGATCAGCGAGATACCGTTCCCGATGCCCCGTTCGGTGATCTGTTCCCCCAGCCACATGACGAAGACCGTGCCTGCGGTCAGGGTGATACAGGTCAGCAGCTTGAAGGCCATGCCCGGATCGGTGACGATACCGCCGGACATCTGCTCCAGGCCGGCGGCCATGCCGAAGGACTGGATCATGGCCAGGAACACGGTTCCGAAGCGGGTGTACTGGGTGATCTTCTTGCGCCCTTCCTCGCCTTCCTTGGCCAGTTTCTCGAAGTACGGCACCACCGCCTGCAGAAGCTGGAAAATGATCGAGGCGCTGATGTAGGGCATGATACCCAATGCGAAAATGGTGGCGTTACTCAGGTTGCCGCCGGAGAACATGTCGTACAGGCCCATCAGCGAACCGGTCTGGGCTTCAAAGAACGCGGACAGGGCGGCCCTGTTGATGCCGGGGGTGGGAATGTGCCCGCCCAGCCGGTAGATCAACAGGATCATGGCCGTGAACAGGATCCGTCGCTTGAGTTCCGGGATGCGGAACATGCTTTGGTAACTGCCGGTAATATTCAAAGCAGAGCTTCCTTTGCCTTCAAGTTGCCGTGCCTGGTCAGCCGGATACGGTGACGGAACCGCCGACGGCCTCAACCGCGGCGATGGCCGTCTTGCTGGCCTTGGCGACCTCGATCTGGAACGATTTCTCCACCTTGCCCCGGCCCAGCAACTTCACCGGCCGGTCAGCATACTTGACCAGGCCTGCCTCAGCCAGGGCCTCGCCGTTGATCTTGGCTCCCGCCTCGAACTTGGTCTCCAGGGCGTCCAGGTTCACCAACTGGAAATGCTTCTTGAAGATGTTGGTGAAGCCCCGCTTGGGCAGCCGCCGGTTAAGGGGCATCTGGCCGCCTTCGAACCAGGGCGGGATACCGCCGCCGGACCGGGCCTTCTGGCCCTTGTGACCCCGGCCACCGGTCTTGCCGGTGCCGGACCCGGGGCCGCGGCCGCGCCGTTTCTTGTCACGGTGGGCGCCCTTGGGCGCGCCGATATTGTTCAACTTGAGCATGACTACTTCACCTCTTCCACGTTCACGAGATGGCGCACCTTGAACACCATGCCGCGGATCGCGGGGGTATCGTTATGGATCACGGAGGTCTGATGGCGTTTCAGCCCCAGGGACTCGATGATGCGGCGATGCTTTTGAGGCCTGCCGATCAGGCTGCGCACCTGGGTGATTTTCAGCTTGGCGTCACTCATTGTCCTGTGACTC
This sequence comes from uncultured bacterium, assembly GCA_965369705.1. Classification (GTDB taxonomy): domain Bacteria; phylum Krumholzibacteriota; class Krumholzibacteriia; order LZORAL124-64-63; family LZORAL124-64-63; genus JAGLCY01. Next base: position 810 of record CBDURF010000009.1, on the reverse strand, counting down.
CTTGTTCTCGCTCTCGGGTACCTCGGGTACCTCGGGTACTTCGGCCACGGCGACGGCTTCGGCGACGGCGATCTCCTCGGTCTCCGCAGGAGCGGCGGCCTCGACCGTCTTCTTCTCCAGGCCCAGGACCTCGGGTACGGTCAGACCGCGCTTGGCGGCGAACTGATCGACGGTCCGCAATTGCTTGAGCCCGTCCATGGTGGCCTTGACCACGTTGTTCGGGTTTCGCGACCCGAGTTGTTTGGTCAGGATGTTCTTCACACCCGCGGCCTCGAGGATGGCGCGCACCCCGCCGGCCGCGATGACACCCGTACCGGGGGAGGCCGGCTTGAGCAGCACCCGGCTGGCGCCGAAACGGCCGATCACCTTGTAGGGGATGGTGTCCTTGAGCATGGGCACGGAGATCTGGGACGTCCGGGCGGCTTCGCTGCCCTTGCGGATGGCATCGGCGATCTCGTTGGCCTTCCCCATGGCGACGCCGACCTTGCCCTTGCCGTCCCCGACGGTGACGATGGCACTGAAGCTGAAGCGGCGCCCGCCCTTGACCACCTTGGCCACCCGGTTGATGTTGATCACGTTCTCGTGCATGTCCGAGGCCTGATCCGGACCCCCGCGTCCGCGTCCAGCGGGTCCACGCCCGCGTCCGCCCGGTCCACCGGGTCCGCGTCCACCTGGTCCACCGGGTCCGCGTCCACCCGGTCCACCGGGTCCGCGTCCCCGCCCACCCGGTCCACCGGGTCCGCCGGGTCCACCAGGTCTTTGATTTGAAAATTGCGCCATCTGAATTGCTCCTGTCTTGCTCACCGGCCT
>CBDURF010000008.1:0-37020 GCA_965369705.1 uncultured bacterium | reverse complement strand
ACCGCGGTGGACAGGAGAATAAGGTACCGCTCCAGGTTTTCGATTTCCAGGTAGGACACCCGCTCGGAGGCCCGACGGATGGCCGGCCACTGGGTCAACGACTCGGTCTCGAGGATGAGGTTGTTCAGAGGTAGATCGGTGTTGTCGCGACACCAGGACACCAGAGCGGACCGCTCCGGGCCGACGGCCTCTCCGCTGTCCAGCCAGGCTTCGCATTTGCCCCAGAATTCCTGGTGTCCGGCGCGGATGTGCGACAGGGTGCGCGCCTTTTCGATGAACACCGCCCAGGACATGACCGAAAGAAACAGCAGGACCAGGAGAATGAACTTGCCGAAAAAGGTGGACTCGGTCACCAGGCCGACAAGCTCTCCGGGCCCAAGAGTCGCCAGGAATGTCGCCGAATGGATCATGGCGGACATGGGTTCTCCTCGGATATTCGGTTATTAAGGGGGATTCGGCCTTGTTCCTTCCGGCCGGATCCGGACGGTCCTTCCTTGGTCCGCCACCAGGCCCCGAACGGGACCAGATCAGTTGTTGAGCAAGGTAGCCATCGCCCGCGGGAAAGAACAGAGCGGATGCCTGAAAGTTCCGCAGGATTCAGCCAGCCTCACGAGCGGGACCGGATTTCAGCCCTGCCCCTCGAAAACCTTCAGGGCGAAGGCGTCCTGAAAATCGAATTTCTCGACGAAATCGCTCAGAGAGTCCTCGTCCCGCTTGCGCAGGAGCCCCGCCTCTACCAGATGAAACACGATCCTGCCGAAATCGATGGTCGCGTGCACACCCCAGGCGTTGAAGACGTCCCCGGCCATCACCCCGTATCGTTCCCGACCCAGTTCCCGAATCCAGTCCAGCAGATCCTCACCGGTGATGTGGCCCCGCTTATCCATGGCTCCCATGGCGTTTTCGAGGGCTTCCAGGACGAAGAAATAGGCGTCCGATCGGAAGACGCCGCGTCTTTCGGCGAGAGTACGGATGGAATGGAGCAGGTCCATGGTTTCTTGGATGGTTCTCTCCTCGGGAATGAAGCGCCTGATAATCGGTCTCCACTATTTTAAGGCCATCGCGCGCCCTGTCAACCATCAGTGAGTCCCTCAGGAGCCCGCCAGCAAACGGTCGTAAAGGTCGAGGTATTGCTTGACGACGCAGGAGACCCCGAAATCGGCCGCGGCATCCCGTCGCGCCTCTTCGGCCATCTCCTGGCGCAACTGGTCATTCCCCAGCACATTGACCGCCGCCTGGGCCATGCCCTCGATATCCAAAGGATCCCTGAGAAGACCGTTCAGACCGTCCTGAATGAATTCCTCGGCACCTCCCCGATTCGTGACCAGTGGGATCACACCGCAGGCCATGGCCTCCAGGGCCACCAGCCCGAAGGATTCGTGGAGGGATGGCAGCAACAACAGGTCCGCCACGGGCAGTATGTCCTCCAGGCTGTCCACCTGTCCCAGGAATTCCACCTTTTCGTCGAGTCCGGCCTGCGTTATCTGCAGGCGAACGCCTCCCATTTCAGGCCCGTCCCCGATCAGCAGCAAGCGACTCGGCAGCACCGCGCTCACCTTCGCGAAGACATCCACCACGGCTCCTACGTTCTTGACCTGGCGGAAGTTGGAAGCGTGGACCAGCAACTTTTCGCCGCCCGGGGCGAACCTCGCCTTGAGGGGACCATCCTCCAGGGGCTTGAAGATGCGGGCGTCCACGAAATTGGGAATGACCTCGATGTCTTCACCCGTGCCGAAGACCTTGATGGTCTCCCGCTTGAGAAAACCGGACACGGCCGTCACCGCGTCGCTCTGCTCGATGAGGAAGCGGGTGATCGGAAAGAAGGACGGCTCCTGTCCCACCAGGGTGATGTCGGTCCCATGGAGGGTGGTGACCACCTTCAGGCTGTCCCGGCCGCTCATCTTCTGGGCCAGATAGGCGCTGGCCGTATGCGGGATGGCGTAATGGACGTGCAGGATATCCAGCGAACACCGCTCGGCGACCTCGCTCATGGTGGTGGCCAGACTCAGGGTGTAGGGCGAGTGCTGGAAGACCGGATAGTGGGGCATTTCCACCGGGTGGTAGAAGATGTTCTCATGGTATTTTCGCAGCCGAAACGGAAGCTCGCTGGAAATGAAATGAACCTCGCACCCCCGCCGGGAAAGGTGCAGGCCCAGTTCCGTGGCGACGACCCCGCTGCCGCCCTGGCTCGCGTAACAGGTAATGCCCACGGCCGGCATCTTCATCGGACCCACCTTTCGGCAGGTAGATCGTTCATGACCGGGCAGGAGGCCGTGCAAAGCGCCTCACCCAGTTCAACGTTCGCCCGGCGGCCCCAGGACCGGGCCCGCCGTTCGATTTTCTCCAGGAAGGCTTCGTCGTTGATCCAGGTGGGAGTACGTCCTTCCTGACGTACGAACTGGCTGGCGTAGCAGGCCAGGGCTTGCTGCTTGGCCGGCCAGGTGGCGGAAATGTCGAAGATGACCGCGGGCCGGCCGTCGTCCGGGCAGACGGAAAAAATCGCTTCGGTTTCCCAGATCTCACCGGGCGCGGCCCAGGATTCCCCCTCTTTCCACAGTCGACCACCGGGTTCCTCCGGATGCCAGGATGCCAGCCGGGACAGGAAGGCGGCCCGGGCCACGAGTGCCGGAGTCTCCCTGTGGTCGGGATGGCGGACCGGATCCGGCGCGGTCACGATCCAGCGGGGCTTCACCCGGCGGATCACCGCGACCACGCGGCTGACCTGCTCCCGGTCGGTGCTGTCGATGAATCCGTCGGGCAGCTCAAGCTGAGCCCGGCCGGCCAGGCCCAGCGCCGCAGAGGCCTGCCCGGCCTCCGCCCAGCGTTCGTCGCAAGTGGCGTTGGTCCCCAACTCACCCCGGGTAAGATCCACGGCCCACACCCTGCGCCCCTGATCGGCAAGCAGACGCATCGTACCGGCCAGACCGATCTCCGCATCATCGGTGTGCGGGGAAATGACCAGCAGATCGCAGTTGGGATCTTCGCGGTTGATCATGGGGACATCCATCCTCTCGTTTATTTGGGATCCGGAACCTCGATGGCGAATTCCCGCCAGTTGCTCCGGGACCCGTGTTCCAGGTGTCGGGCGGCGGCTTCAAGACAGGCGTCGACCAGATCACCCCCCCACAGGGCCGTGGCGCAGAGATAGGCCAGATGTCTTTCCTGCCGCATCCCGTCCGGAAAGACCCAGCCCGGACCGGCGGGAGCCTGCTGGCTGCGGGACCGCTGGATTTCATCCCCAAGCATGGCCGCAACTCCCTTGCGCCACCGGCGGGCACGGCCCTCCGCCAAGGAAACCGCCCTGGCCGTTTCCACACCCAACTCCCGCGTGAGAATATCCGCCAGGATCCGGCGGACCTTTTCTTCCGCCTCATCGGCCAGACGAGCGGCCAGATCGGGATCCGTCGTCCTTTGCTCCCGAAAATCCCGCACCCCCGCCGGATCGAATCCCGCCGGAAGCAGCCAGGCGAAGAGGCGGGGCACGAGAGGCGGTCTGGGAATGCCCAGTTCCTCATATAGCGGGTCGATTTGGCGAAGGTAGGCCACCTCGCCGGGTCCGGCAACCACGCCCGCGGGCCGAAGCAGCCAATCCTGAACCGGACTGCGCAACATGACACCCGGTCGCAAGCCGCCCGGCTCCGGAGCCGAATTTCCGGGCACGTAGGTCACCCGCCGCTCCCCTTCAACGGAAAACATCGGCCGCGCCAGGGACCGTGCGTTGATCTGCGCGTGCCAGCCGCGGGCAGTCAGATCCCGACCACGCTGGGCAACCAGGTCGGCCAAGGCCCCCGAACCGGCGAGAATTCGTTCATACAACGGACCGGCCGCCTCGTGGAGGCCGGGATCATCGCCCGATACCACCATCAGTCCACACCCGGAGAATACGCGCAAAAGGGCGCGTCGCGCCAGGCGGGACCAGGACCAACCATCGTCCACGGCATCGCGCCAGATCTTCGCCAGATCCGTCGGAAGGGAATCCGGCTTCACCCGCCCCGTGGAGGAAGCCTGATCCAGCCAGCGGGCCGCTTCGACACTCCAGGGATCGGAAGCAAGGCGTCCCAGCATCGCCGAACGCCCGGCGCTTCCAGGCCCGGTAGGAGATTCCGGACTGCGGTGGATCACGCCGGAGGCCGGATCCCAGGCCACCGGAGACAGGGCTTCGGCCAGATCGTCGTCATCGTCTCCGCTCCAGAATACGGGCACGGTGGGCCGACCCGCGGCCGATCTCTTCCTGGCCAGGGCTACAACCGTGGCGACCTTGTACAGCGTGTACAGCGGACCGCCCAGATAACCGGGCTGCTGTCCCGTGATCACGACTTCCGCTTCCCCCGCCTTCAACGCAGCCAGCTGGGAGTGGAACAGGGTCTGGTCCTCGTCCCGGTGTAGATCCGCCGCCATGGACTCGGCCCAGCCGGATACCCAGGCCGACCGGAACAGGGGCGCCGGATCAGAGGATTTTTCCGGCGCCGGGGACTCGCCTCGCAGAATCCGGTTCAATTCCCTCCCGGCATCCTGGTGTTCCGCGGCCAGAAAATCAGCTTCCAGATCACCCGTGAGCCAGTCCGCGAACAAACGGCTGGACGGGACGGCATCCTGAAGTGGATCCTGAGGTTTTATCTGCATATTCATACTGGGTCGTCTTTTGTATTCTTACGAAAAACCAGGATCCAGCGACTGCCCTCGCCCAGCGGCCGGCCATCATAACCTCCGGCCGCCCCGACCCTGGCCATGCCTTCCTTTGCCGCCATGTCGTCCAACTCCCGCAGGGTGAAGACCGCCACCCGTTCCGTGTACTCCAAACCATTTTCGGGCACACCCAGCTTGGCCGCCTCCGTCTGGTGTCCGTGCCGCGGCCTCAGCCGGACTCGTTTGGCCACCAGGGATTCTTCCGCGACGAACTTCCTCTCCTCCAGAACCACCAGGGGACCCAGTTCCCTCTCACGGACACGCGATTCTTCTCCCACCAGCTCGGTACGTACCTGGTCCCCGTCGAAATAGTCCAGAAACCAGTGGCCCCCCGGCGCCAGGACCCTGGCCACTTCCCGAACGGGTTCCTGGTTGTCCGCCGGCGGACCAAAGTACCCGAAAGCCGTGAACAGGGACAGGACCGCGGAAAAGGAGGCCTTGGGAAAGGGGAGCCTCCGCATGTCGCCGCGGACTAGCCATGATGAGGTCGCCCCACCCATGCGGGACCGCGCGCTGTGGAGCAATTCCGCCGAGAGATCAAGACCGATGGCTGCATGGCCCAGTCTTACCATTAATTCGAGGTGCCGGCCGTCCCCGCAGCCGAGATCCAGGACGACCTGGCCGGGGCCCGCGACGAGGGGAGCCAAGCGGGGCAGCAGATCGAGACACTTCTTCGCCTCGGCGGTGTCCCGGTGCTGGTACAACAAGGGGTAGTGAGCCCCGAAGGCCTGCGTGAACCAGCTTTCACCCACGGGCGTCCCCCGGGGCTTCCCAGCTCGTTTCCCCCTCGAGGATCCCGAATTTCGTGATGACGGTATCGGCGGCCCGGGATAGCTGATGGGGATGGTCGAGGGTGAAATGCAGCCCCCTGCTCTCCCGGCGGGCTCTGGCACACATGACGATCAATTCACCCAGCAGGGCGATGTTCCTCAACTCGACAATGGGCGGACTGAGGACCGACGTCTTGTACACCGTTTCCACGGTCTCCCGGATGGATCGCAGGCGGCCCAAGGCAATATCCAGCCTCTCCCGGTCGCGGACGATGCCCACGTAATCCCACATCACACGGCGGACCAGGTCCCAATCATGTTCCAGGACCATTACCTGCCCGCCCGGGCTTCCGCTCTGGCGGCCGCCGAAGCCCGGCGCCAGGACCGGAACCGAGTCCCCCAGGACCCTCTCCTGGTCGGCGATGGCCTCGGCCGCCCGGGTGGCGAAGAAGACCGCTTCGAGCAGGGAGTTGCTGGCCAGGCGGTTGGCCCCGTGAACCCCGGTGCAGGCCACTTCCCCGATGGCGTACAAGCCGGGCAGACTGGTCCGGGCATCGAGATCGGTCGCCACCCCCCCGCACATGTAGTGGGCCGCGGGAACGACCGGCACCGGTTCCCCGGCCATGTCGATTCCGAATCGGGCGCAGTTCTGCACGAGGTTTGGAAAGCGTTCCTCGACTTTCCGGCGGTCCAGATGGCGCAGGTCGAGAAACACCGAAGCATCGCCGCTGGTCTTCATCTCCCGGTCGATGCTGCGGGCCACCACGTCCCGTGGGGCGAGATCACCCATCTGATGGTACCGGGACATGAACTTCTCGCCACGGGCGTTGATGAGGTGGGCGCCTTCCCCTCGCACAGCTTCGGAAATCAGGAAACTCTTGGCCTCGGGATGGTAGAGACAAGTCGGGTGGAACTGAACGAATTCGAGGTTGCGGAGTTCGGCCCCCGCCCGGTAGGCCATGGCCAGCCCGTCCCCGGTGGCGATGTCGGGATTACTCGTGTAGCTGTAGACTTTTCCACAGCCGCCGGTGGCCAGCACGACGGCATCAGCGAAGTAGGCCTGCCGGTTCATGGTGCGACGATCCAGGACCAGGCAGCCTACCACCCGGTCGCCATCGGCACCCGACCAATCCAGCACCTCGCCCTTGAGCAACTCCAACCCCATGTGATCCTCGTCCAGGGTGATGTTGGGATGCCGGGCGCAGGCCTCAAGCAGGTGACTTTCGATTTCCCGTCCCGTCAGGTCGCGGCAGTGCAGGACCCGGCGCCGGGAATGTCCGCCCTCCCTGCCGAGGGCGAAGGCGGCGTCCCGGCCCTCCCCTTCCCGGCTGAACTGGATGCCATAGGAAAGCAGGCGGTCGATCAGGTCCGGCCCCGCTTCCACCATCCGGCGAACAACATTCTCGTCGCACAGCCCGTCCCCGGCCAGAATTGTATCCCTCACATGGGTTTCGAAGTCATCCAGAGGGGAAACCGCCGCGGCGATGCCGCCCTGGGCGTAGTTCGTGTTGCTCTCACGGCTTTCCTTCTTGGTCACCACCCTGACAGTGCCCGTTTCGGCCGCATGCAGAGCGAACTGCAGCCCAGCAATCCCTGAACCAATTACCAGACTTCGACTTACAATTGCGTCGGCAATGAATTGTGAGGCCACGAGCCACCTTCCCCGCCTTGAGGCTTCCAGGTTGAAAACCACCTGCCGATATTCACGTTAAATATGCTAAAGGTCATCCGCCATCGGACGAATAGATTCCTGTCAATTGGAATCTCAACATTCCACAGGATGTCTGTCCACCGGGAGGGTGAAACTGTGAATTCCCGTGCGCTGATCACGATGATGGCCCTGGCTATAGGGCTGGCTGCCCTGACCGGCTGCAGTGATAACAGCAATGAACTGCAAACCGTCGTCTGCGAAGTGGAATCCGTCAATGAGGGTGCCCCCTTGATTTCGGCGGCCCTGAATCTCGGCAACGACGGCATGCCGGGCGGCGGCGACGACTTCGTGCCTATCGATTTTGTTCCCGTGCTCTTCAGTGCCCGTGCCGGCAACAGCAACGTGGCCATTCCTGATGATGGGACCTACAGCTCTTTCATCATCACCAGCTACGACCTGATCTGGAGCAGCTCCGATGTGAACGCTCCGGCCGAACTGTCTGATTTCAACGTCACCGGCGGCCTGGCCAACACCCAGGTGCCCATCAATGACGATGCCGTGATTGCGATCCTGGTCGGGCCTCTTGAGATGAAGGAGTCGACCTGGTTCCAGGCCATTTTGAATGGTGGCGCTGACCCCTTCACGGCCTCGGCACAGTTGATCTTCAAGGGTCACGTGTCCGGCACCGACCACGAAGTCGAGATCCTGGCCGGCCTGATGGTCAACTTCATCGGCGCGGTGGTTGAATAGCAGGGCTACCGCCCACGAAGAGAATCGAGACGCTCCCCGACCAGCGCGGGGAGCGTCTTGCCGCGCCCCCAACGAATCTCCAGATCCGCCACCAGAACCGGGAGGCCGTCAAGCCAGAACGGTTTCAGTTTGACCCAATCCTTGGCCGTCGTCACCAGAAAATCCGCCTTGTCTTCCCGGGCGGCTCTCGATATATCCGCCACGACACGGGGAGCGTAGCGGGCATGATCCCCGCACCTCACCGCCAGAACCGGTTCCCTCTTCAGCACATTTCCGAGGGCCTGCTCGAAGGCCTCCGGACGGGCAATCCCCGACAGGACGGCGGGGCGGCCATCGTTTGAATCGACCCGGCGGCCGCCAAGCGGATCACGCAAGGTCAGCCGCCGTTGGAACAAGGCCACCCCCTGTCCGCCCAGCCCTTCGGAGGGCACGTCCTCATCCGTCTCCAGAAGCCAGATTCCCGCCCGGTCGGCGCCGGCGGACGACTCACGCCACGGACCGAAAGGAAACACCGGCCCGGTGATCGCGCAGACCTTTTCGCCGCCATCCCCGCCGGTCACGGTCCAACCATCCAGGATCACTACATCGAGGTGCCTGCCGAGGCGGGCGGTTTGATGCCCGTCTTCCACGATCACGATCTCGGTGGCGGGATAGGTTTCCAGAAGATGATCCAGGCCCCGTGTCCTGCGTCGGGCCTGGATGACGGGCCACCCGTGATCCGCCAGGGCAGTCGCCATCACACGGGCCTCATCCCCGGCCAGGACATTGTCGACCTCGACCGTCAGGGGACCGGCCAAGGGCGAGCCGAACCCCCTGGTCAGGATAGCGCCTTTCCACCCGGCGGTGGCCAGGTTTTCCGCCAAAGCGGCCGCGACCGGTGTCTTTCCGGTGCCGCCGAGGGCCAGGTTCCCGATCGAGACGATCAAGGGACCCGGCTCGACGCGACGACGGGCGGTCACCCGGCGGGCGATGAAGCCGTCGGCCACCTTGGCAGCACACCGGGCGGCCAGGTGCGGAGGCTCGGGTCGGCCGGTGAGTCGCCCGCGAACGGAAGGCCCCCTCCCCCACAGGTAAGACATGAGACGAACGGTCCTGGGTCTCAGATCGAGGACCCGCATCACCCCTCCTCCGCCACGCCGAAAAACTCCGCCAGACGGATCAGATACCCGGCCATGTCATGCGTGCCGAGGTCGCGAGGTATCCACAGGATAGGTCCGATTTCCATCTTCACCCCGCGAAAGGGCATGGGCACGACCGTCCGGTCCCAAGTGTCGAGGACAAGCGGGCGACTGGCCCTCGCCACCAGGGGAACCACCGGCACGCCCGTCAATCTGGCCAGATGGAGAACACCTTCCCGAATGGATCCGAAGGGACCTTCCGGCCCATCGACGGCCAGCCCGACACTGTGGCCGGCGTCCAGTTCCCGACGGAGCAGAACCAGGGCGCGTCCACCATCCCCACCGGTTGCACCGCGCACGAACCGGTATTCCCGCCTGCCCAGGGTCTTGACGAGAATTTCCCCGTCCAAACTGTCGCTCACCAGAAGCGCGGGCCTGGCGCTGCGTACGAACATGATGGCCGGCAGGATGTCACGGTGCAGACAGGCGAAGATGAATGGGCCATCCCCCGAGTCGGGGTCCGGGGAAAATTCTCCCACCGCGACAGTGGCCCTGAGAAAGCGCCAGGCTCCGGGTGCAAGGGCGAGTTTCCATCGCTGAAGGGACATCTCAGGCGCGGCTTTCGGAGTTTCTCTCAGGCTTCCCGCGTTCGTTTGGTGGAATCATGTCCAGGATGGCTTGGGCTGTGCGGTCCCAGACCCCCTGTTGTCCGCACAACTGGCGGATCCGGCGGACGTGGCCATAGAATTCCTGCCTTTCGGCGGGTCTGGCCAACCAGCGCAACAGGCTGCGGGCCAGCGGTAGGGGCGAGGCATGATCCTGGAGGTGTTCCCGGATTACCTGGTTACCCAGGATGATGTTGCTCAATCCGATGTGGGAGGTGCGCACCAACCGGCGGCCCAGGAACTCATTGATTACCCCGGTCCGGTAGACCAGTTCGTGGGGCACTCCGGCCAAAGCCGCTTCAAGGCTGGCGGTCCCGCTGCATACCAATGCCAGATCCGCGTTGGCCAGCAAACGGGGAAGCGCCTGATCCGAAATTTCCACGCCCGACTCGAACACCGAACTGATGGCCACCGGATCCACTCCCGGGGCCACGCTCACCACGAAGCGAACGTTCCGGCCCGCCAAGTGACCGACAATGGCCTGGCTGGTCACCTTGAGAATGGGCAGGAGATGTTTCAATTCCTGTCGGCGGCTTCCGGGCAGGATGGCGATGGTCAGGAGGTCTTCCCGGTTGCCCAAGCGGACCTCGCGTTTTGACAAATGCTCCTCGAAAGCGAACTCCCGACCGTAATCCTCCATCAGGGGATGTCCCATGGGGAATACGTCAAAGCCCCGCTCGGTGAAATATTCCGTTTCGAAAGGAAGAATGGTGCCGAGCCGGTCGATTTTCCGCCGAAACCCCGGAGTCCGCCAGGCACCCCAGGCCCAGACCTGCGGAGCGATGAGCCAGAAAACCGGAATCCCCTCCTTCCGGGCCTTGGAAGCCAGTTTCCCGTTGAAGCCTGGAAAATCGATGGGGATGACCAGGTCAATTTTCCGGTCGCTGAGATGCCGCCAGATCCCGCGCCTCATCCGCAGCAGGGTCGGCAGGGAGGCCACCACTTCGGAAAAACCCATCACCGCCAGTTCGGCTGAATCGGCGATCATTTCCACGCCGGCCTGCTCCATGTCCGGGCCGCCGAGGGCGGAAATACGCAGGTCGGGCTCAATAGATCGCAGAGCGGCCGTCAAGGCCGCTCCGTATCGATCCCCGCTGGCTTCGCCGCAGGAAATGAAAATATGTCCCGCTGGCGCCGGCGTCACGGTCAATCAACCTTCCCGAACCGGCCAGGGGCCGTCAACGCACGATCCCCCGGTCGGATCGGCGGATGAAGGCCATCAGGGCTTCCGTGTGCCTGGTCAGCTTGCAGTCCGCGGCAATCCGTTCCACGGCCTGGGTCACGTTCAGACCCGAACGGTACAGCAGACGGTAGGCCTTCTTCAGGATCATCAGATCCTGGTCGGTGAAGCCGTTACGCTTCAGCCCGATGCTGTTGATCCCGGCAACCTCCACGGGGTTGCCCGCCACCTTGATGAACGGCGGCACATCCTGGGGCAGGCGGCTGCCGCCGCCGATGAAGGCGAAGGTACCGATCCGCACGAACTGATGCACGGGGGTCAGCCCACCGAGAGTGGCGTGGCTCTCCACCTCCACGAAACCGGCCAGATTGACCGCGTTGGCAATGACGCAGTGGTCGTGGATGTGGCAGTTATGAGCGATATGCACGTAGGCCATCAGCAGGTTGTCGTCCCCGATGCGGGTCTGGCCTCCCTCACCGGTCGCCAGGTGAACCGTGCAGTATTCGCGGAAGTCGTTGCTGTCTCCGATCTCGAGAAAAGTCGTTTCGCCTCCGAATTTTTTGTCTTGGGGTTCGCAGCCGATGGCTGCGCCGTGGAAGAACCGGTTGTTCCTGCCGATGGTCGTCCGACCTTCGATGTGGACGGACGTTCCCACCACGCAGTCTGGTCCCCTCACCACGTCGGGGCCGATCACCGAATGGGGACCGACCTTCACGTTGTGCCCGAGGCGAGCTCCTGAATGCACCACCGCGGTGGGGTGAATCTCCGGCTCGCTGACGGGTCTGGGACCGACAATCTTGTTGATCTTCATCGGATCCAAGTTTTTCCTCCTTAGGGGTGGCGGATCAGCTTTCCACCACGGTCGACATGAGATCCGCCTCGGCGACCTTACGGTCCCCGACCCATGCGGTCCCATGCATTTTACAAAGGGGTCCTCGCATCTTCTTCATTTCCAATTCGAATCTGAGCTGGTCGCCGGGGATCACCGGCTGCCTGAATCGGGCGTTGTCAATCCCGCTGAAATACACGAGTTTGCCCTTGGGGTCTTCGAAACCGCTCATCAGGAGCACCCCGCCGGTCTGCGCCATGGCCTCGATGATCAGCACCGCGGGCATGATCGGATGACCAGGGAAATGGCCCTGGAAGAAGGGTTCGTTAACCGTCACGTTCTTGATTCCGCAAACCCTCTTGCCGGGTTCGAGATCGACAATCCGATCGACCAGCAGGAAGGGGTAGCGGTGGGGCATGATCTCCATGATGGAGCCGATGTCCCAGAATTCGGGTTTCCGCGGTGGATAGATGCGCAGCATCCGTCGTTCGGACCGGGCCAGCATCCTCGTGAACTCCACGTTGCCGGCGTGGCCGGAAAGCTTGGCCGTGACGTGACCCTTGATGGGCATGCCCAGCAGGGTCAGATCCCCCAGCAGATCCAGGATCTTGTGCCGGACGCATTCGTCGACGAACCGCAATTCCTGGCCGCCGGCGAGTCCGTCCTCGTCGAACACCAGGGCGTTTTCGAAGGACCCTCCCTTGACCAGCCCCATCTCCTGGAGTCGGGCCACATCCTTCATCATGGCGAAGGTCCGGGCGGGTGCGATTTCCTCCCGGTAGATGGAAGGATGGATCTCGAAGGTCGCCTGCTGGACTCCGATCTTGGCGTCCTCGTAATCGATGAAAAACGAGATCGTAAAATGTTCGGCCGGGACGGCCGTCAATTCCACATCTCCCTCCCGCCACGACATGGGCCGGTTGATCTTGTAGTAGACCGCCGGAAGGCCCTGGGCCTCGATACCCACCTCTTCGATCATCGCCACGTAGGACAGGGCGCTGGCGCATGCGGGCACCGGGGGCTCCCCTCCTTCCAGGCGGATCAGGCAATTGGTGACACCCATCCCCGCCAGCCCGGAAAGGACATGCTCCACGGTGTGGATCGTCACCCCATCCTTGGCCAGGGTGGTGGCGCGCACGAGGTCCTTATCGGCGGTGACGTTCTCCACCAGGGCTGGAATCCGCACCTCCCCAGCGGAACCGGGCACGACGAAGACCAGGCCGGTGTTGGGAGGGGCCGGGACAAAGGTCATCCTGGCGAATTCACCGGAGTGAAGCCCGTATCCTTCGGTGGATACTTCCTTTTTCAATGTTTTCTGGAACCAAAGCACCCGTTCTACTCCTGATCCTTTTCGGTTTCCGAGGCCGGCACGTCGGATTTCTTCTCCAGACGGCTGACCCTCCGCAATAGTTCCGGCAGCTTGCGCAGGCCAGCAAACATCCGGAATGTCTCAGCGGACTCAAGGGCCGGATATCCGAATACGGTCCGCCCGGCGGGGATATCCTTGGTAACCCCCGACTGGCCGCCGATCTTCACCCCGGCGCCGATCTTCAAATGGTCCCCCAAACCCACCTGGCCACCGGCGATCACCCCGTCCTCCAGGGTGCAACTGCCGGAGATCCCGGTCTGAGCGCTCAGGGAACACAATTTTCCGATATTCACATTGTGCCCAATCTGCACCAGATTGTCGATCTTTGTTCCTGCCCCCACCACGGTGCGGCCGGTCGTGGCCCGATCCACGCAGGACCCGGCCCCGATTTCCACGTCGTCCTGGATCTCCACCACCCCGACTTGGGGAACTTTGCGGATCCCTTCCCGGGCAGGCAGATAACCGAAGCCGTCCGATCCGATGACCACCCCGCAATGAAGGATCACCCGGTCTCCCAGAAGGCAGCCCTCTCGCACGGTGGCCCCGGGATAAAACAGACTGTCCCGGCCGACCGTGACATCGCTCCCCAGGACCACATGGGCCCCCAGCCGACTCCCGGCCCCGACAACAGTCCCAGGCCCGATCACGCAGTACGGACCGATGGCCGCCGCTGAGGCCACCTCCGCAGAAGGGTCGATGACGGCCGTGGGATGAATCCCCGGCGGAAACACCCGGTTCCGGTCGGGCAGCAGCCCTTCCAGGAATGAAGCGAAAGCGCCAAAGGGGTCGCTCACCCGGATCGCCGGTCGATCCACGTCCTGGTCCGGCCCGACGATGACCGCGGTGGCGTCCGAGGTCGCCAAGGCGCGGCCGAACTTTTTGCTGGCCAGGAAGGTCAGATCGCCGGGACCTGCCTCATCGATGCCGGCGGCGCCGGTGATCTCAGGATCTTCCGTGCCGACCAACTCTCCACCCAGCAGTTCGGCCACTTCACTCAGTCGGAGTGCTTTCATACCCTGTTCCGTGTTATGCAACCGCCCCCCGCCTTGCTGAACGAGGGGCTAAGCGCAGATTCCTGAGTTGATTCTGCAAATTTCACCAAATGCTCATTCCCTGTCAATAAAAAACAGGGCGGTCAATCATCACCCCGGGCGAGGGCCGAAAGCACGTCGTTGGTCAAATCGTAGTCCGAATCGATGTAGAGAACGGCCAGGGCGGCGGAATCGATGATCAAACCGTAGTTCTTCTCCTTGCCGATCCTCTCCACGATGGTCTTGATCTGATTGAGGATCGGGCTGATCTGGGCCTTGTATTCCGCCTCCGCCCGCTGGTCGATACCCTCGCGGAACTCGAAGTATTCGGCCTTTTTCTTCTCGAAGGCCTGCATCTTGGTAGCCAGCGCGTCTTCACCCAGCAACATCTTCTGGCTCTCGATCTCCTCGGCCAGAGCCTGCAGTTCCTTTTCCTTCTCGGCGACTTCGAGTTCCAGTTCACGGAGAAACTTCTGGTACTGCTCCTGGGCGTCGCGGGCAGCTTCGTATTCCTCGGCGATCCGCTGGGAGTCCACAACAGCCAAGGGGATATCGTCCGCGGCAGCGGCCGTGCCGGCAGTGGCCACCACGCCCAGGACCATCAGCGCAAGACATCCCGCATATCGAGGAAATGCCTTCAGATTTTTCATTTTATTCCTCCGACTCCCGTGGAAGTCAGGTTGGGCAACTTGTTTTCCGGGGGACCCGGGTCCCGCTAGAAGAAACTGCCGATGGTGAAGTGGGGTTCCCAGCGCGGACCCCCCAGCCTGTCGAATCCGTATCCGTAGTCGAAGCCGATGGTCCCCATCATGGGAACCTCGACCCTGAGCCCGAAACCGGCGCCCTTCCTCAGATGGCCCAGGTCCGCTTCGCTGAAACTGTTCCAAACATCCCCCATGTCCAGAAAGGTGAGAAGCTGGATGGCCTTGGTCAAGGGGTACAGGATCTCCGTGTTGAAGATGCTGAAATACCGGCCCCCGATGAAACTGGGATTGCCCCGCGGCACGACCTCCAGGTCCTTGTAGCCGCGCAGGGGATAACGGCGGTTGCCGCCAAGCCGGTAACGTTCCCAGTCCGGGACGTTGTCCGCGGATTCCAACCCGTGAAGCAGCCCGAAGAACCCTCGCAGATGCAGGGCGAATCCCCCCGGGAGCCTCTGGTAGTAGGAATGGGACAGCATGTGTTCCTGGAACTCGATCTCCCCGCCCAGCGGCCCCCCAGCCAATTCGAAACTGTACAGGGATTTGGACCCGGCCGTGGGGAAGAACGGGTTATCCGTCGAATTCCGGTTGAAAGTCACCCGGATGCTGCTTTTGAGCTGAGGCCATTCGATCTGGTCCAGACGCTGCCAGGGCAGATCGCTGGTGCCCAGGGATTCTTCGAGATCGTCCAGGAACCGCACATAACTGGGGCTGAAGTTGCCCAAGCGGGTCTGGGACAGCTCGTATCGCAGGCCCACCCGGCTGTATCGCGTCCCAGGAATCCGGCGGCCCAGGCGCACGCTGAAGCCCCGGATCCGGCTCTCGTAGAAATCATCGAAGTTGTACTGGTAGCGATCGAAGATGTCCGCCCCGATCAACGTGGGCGTGCCCAGGAACCAGGGCTCGGTGAAGCTGATGTCCACGTAACGCTGGCGGCTGCCGAACTGCCAGGTCAGACCCAGGTTCTGGCCCTTGCCCTGGAAGTTCGTCTCGGCCACCTGGATGAATCCGCTGGCGGAGGTCTCGGCGCTGTAGGCCATGCCGAACATGAACTGACCGGTCTGTTTCTCCTTGACCTTGAGGATCATGTCCACGTCGCCGTTGGGCACGGGGCGGATATCGGGCTGGACGTCCTCGAAGAAGCCGGTCTGGAAGATGTCCCGCATGGTGGCCTGGATGCGTGTGTTGCTGAAGGTGTCGCCCGGGAAGGTCCTCATTTCCCGGAGGATGACCTTGTCGTAGGTCTTGGTGTTCCCGCTGATCTGGATGTCGTGGATCTTGGCGGGCTGCCCCTCGATGAAGGTGAAGTCCACGTTGACCGTCTGGCCCACGATGTCCCGCTGGGGTTCCACTGTGATGTAGATGTAGCCCCGGTCGGCGTATATCTGCTGCAGGTTGGACAGGGTTTCGAGGTATTCGTCCTCCTTGAACACTTTCCCGTTTTCCAGCCAGATCTGATCGGCGATGACCAGATCGTCGAAGACCGTGTTCCCCTGCCAGTGGATTTCCCCGATGTAATACCGGGACCCTTCGTCGATGTGGATGACCAGATCCAGCTTTTCCCGTTCCTCGCGGAAATCCATATCCACGTGGGTCACCTGGGCGTCGAGATAACCTTCGTTCCGGCAGTAGGTGACGATCCTCTCCCAGTCATCCTCGAACTGCTGTTTCTTGAAGGTTCCGCTACGCAGAAAGCCGGTGGTGCCCTGCTTCATGGAGCCGCGCAGATCGCCCTCGTCCAGCTCGGTGTTGCCCACGAAGGAGATGGTCTCGACCTTGACCTTCCGCCCCTCGACGATGGAGATCACCAGGTCTTCCATGTTGTTGGCGTCCACCACGGTCGAATCCGTGTGGATGGCGACGTTGTAGTAACCCTTCTCGTAGTAGACCGCGCGCAGGGGCTTCAATTCACGCCGGGTCACCGCGGGGTTGGCGAACTGGCCGACGTGCAGGGAGAAGGCCTCCCGCAGGTCCTTTTCCTTGACCTTCTTGTGGCCCTCGAAACGAATGGTGCGGATGCGCGGGAACTCCTGCAGGTTGATGATGAGCTTCACCCCGTCGGGGATGTCCTGCTGATAGATGAAGACATCGGAAAACTTCTGGGTCTCGAACAGGCTGCGGATGCCCATTGACACCGTTTCCCGGGAAAAGGGCGCACCGGCCTGGAGACCCGACCAGGCGAGGACCTGGCGGGATCCCACGGTCAGGGCCCCAACGACCTCGATTTCGCTGATGATCGGCGGTCCGGTGGTCTGGGCCCGGGCTTCTTCAAGAAGTCCCAGAACCAGAACAGCAAACCAGAGGAACGCTAGGCGTCTCATATTGGGAAAGGGGCTCCCCCGTGCTCGGGTCCATAACGGTAAACCGCGGCATCTTAGCACCGGGGTTGTGGCGTATCAACGGCAAACCGTGATGTCAACAGGGGTAGGGCACAGGCCCGGACGCGCCGAACAGATCATCCTACCCGCCTCCATGCGGGAAGTTCCCGGACAGATGGTGCACCGCAAGCGGCTGCGCTAAAATAGGAAAACCGACGGGAATAGGGAAGTTCCGAATTGATGGGGTCAAGCCCCGGATCGGGATGGTGTCGAGCGAGGCGCCGTCAGCGCCCCATTACGTCTTGACCTCCTCCCTGGGCTCGATCTTGAAGGACAGCTTGTTGCCCTTGACGCCGATCACCAGGTTGCTATTGCTGGTCACCTCGCCGCGCAGCAGTTTTTCGCTCAGGGGATCCTCAACGTGTTTCTGGATGGCCCTGCGCAGGGGCCGGGCTCCCAACTGCGGATCAAAACCCACCTCGCACAGGAAATCCTTGCAGGCTTTGGTGAAATCGAAGGAAATATCCAGATTGCGCAGGCGATCACTGACATCGTCCAGGAGGATGTTGACGATCTTGGACATATCCTCCATGTCCAGGGAATTGAAGGTGATGATCTCGTCGACCCGGTTCAGGAATTCGGGACTGAAGGTCTTGCGCAGGTCCATGTCGATGTTCGAATGCACCCGCTGTTGGGCGTGATCCTCCTCGTCGGAACCGAAGCCTACCCCACGAATGCCGTGGGTCTTGCGGCTGCCGACATTGCTGGTCATGATCAGGACGGCGTTGCGGAAATCGACCGTCCGGCCGAAACTGTCCGTCAACTGGCCTTCTTCCAGGACCTGCAGCAGGATGTTGTACACGTCCGGGTGGGCTTTCTCCATTTCATCCAGCAGGATCACGGAATAGGGCCTGCGCCGCACCTTCTCGGTGAGCATCCCGCCTTCGTCGTAACCCACGTAGCCGGGAGGTGCCCCCACCAGACGGCTCACCGAATGCTTTTCCATGTATTCGGACATGTCCACCCGGATCAAGGAGGTCTGGTCGCCGAACAGGAATTCGGTCAGTCGCCTGGCCACCTCGGTCTTGCCCACGCCGCTGGGGCCTAGGAAGATGAAGGAACCGATGGGCCGGCGGGGATCCCGCAACCCGGCGCGGTTGCGTCGGATGCACTTGGAGACCGCGGTAATTCCCTCATCCTGGCCGATGACCCATTTCCCCAGTTCCTCCTCCATGCGGAGCAGCTTATCGGTCTCCTCCTCCTCGACCTCGGACACGGGAATGCCCGTAATGGAGGCGATCACGTTGCACACGAGTTTGATGTCGACCCTGGTCCGGGTCTCGGCGTTTTCGGAATCCCAGTTCTGTTTGAGGACCTGGAGATCCTTCTTGAGGACCTTTTCCTCGTCCCGGAAGGCGGCGGCCTTTTCGAATTCCTGGGCGGCGATGGAGGCTTCCTTTTCGGTGATGACCTCTTCGATCTTCTTTTCCATTTCGCGCAGATCCGGCGGCACGACGGTCATGCTCAGGCGGGCGCGGCTGCCGGCCTCATCTATGATGTCGATGGCCTTGTCCGGCAAGGCGCGGCCCGAGATGTAACGGTTGGAAAGCCAGACGGTGGACCGGATGGCGTCGTCGTCGTATTTCACCCGGTGATGGGCTTCGTACTTTTCCCTCAGGCCGAACAGGATCTCGATGGTCTCATCCTCGGTGGGAGGGTTGACCATTACGACCTGGAAGCGCCTCTCGAGGGCGCCGTCCTTTTCGATGAATTTCCGGTACTCGTCCATGGTGGTGGCGCCCACGCACTGGATCTCCCCGCGACTCAAGGCGGGCTTGAGCATGTTCGAGGCGTCGATGGCGCCCTCGGCCCCACCCGCGCCGACTATGGTGTGCAACTCGTCGATGAAAAGGATGACGTCCGGATTTTCCCGGATTTCCGCCATGATCTGCTTGAGCCGTTCCTCGAACTGTCCCCGGTACTTGGTCCCCGCGACGACGCTGGCCAGATCGAGGGTGACGATCTCCTTGCCGCGCAGCAGGGCGGGCACGTTGCCTTCGATGATCTTGGTGGCGAAACCCTCGACGATGGCCGTCTTGCCCACGCCCGGCTCCCCGATCAGGACGGGGTTGTTCTTCTTGCGCCGGCTGAGGATCTGGATGCAGCGTTCGATTTCGGCGTCGCGGCCGATGGTGGGGTCGAGTTTACCCTCCCGCGCCATGTCCGTCATGTTGCGGCCGAACTGTTCGAGAACGGAATTTTCCTTTTTCTTGGCCTGCTTGCGTTTCCGGGTTCCCGCGGCCCTGCCGAAAGGTTCGCTCCCGCCCAGGGACTTCATGACCTCACGCTTGACGACCTCGTGGTCCGCTCCGAGATCGCTCAGGACCCGGGCGGCGACACCTTCGCCTTCCCGGATCAGGGCCAGGAGCAGATGCTCGGTGCCCACGTAGTTGTGATTGTGGAGCCTGGCCTCGTCGATGCTCAACTCGAGCACCTTCTTGGCCCGGGGCGTGAAGGGGATTTCCCCGATGCTCACCGGCCCCATCGGGGCGTTCACAGAATCCTCAACCGCCTTCTGGATGCGTTCGAAATCGATATTCATGCGCCGCAGGACGTTGGCGGCCACTCCCTCACCTTCGCGGATGACCCCGAGGAGAAGATGTTCCGTGCCGATGTAGTCGTGCTGCAGGCGTCCGGCCTCGTCGCGGGCGAGAAACAGGACTTTGCGGACTCTCTGGGTGAAGCGGTCGTTCATGCGGAAGCGCCTCCATTCGCGTGACCCGGGTTGCTGTTCCTGAACGTGCCATCTGTACTTCCGGGCGATCGACAAGCACGGACAGAAACCCACTGGCAAAAATATACTGGAGCCTTCAATCCGACGCTAGCGCAGCCTCGGAAACCTGCAGGAAGCCGCCCCGATAAATGGAGGCGCCCTCTCCAAGGTTTTCGCCTCTCAATGAGTAAACTTTACCATTGATTGGGGAAGCGGGGGATGCGGCATGTTATTCTGCGGCAAAAACTTCCCGCAACAGGGCAGCCCGGGCGGCGGATTTCTCCCGGCTGGCCAGAGGCCGTCCGGCGGCCAACTCCAGGTGGCCGGTCTGCTGTTGCACCAGAACCCTGTTCAGCAGGCCCGGTTGGACAGGCTCCAGAATGCCCAACCCCACACCCATTCTGATGTTGGACAGGTGATCGAAGGTTTCCTGGGTGGTAATGAGCCGGGACTGGCGAACCGCGGCCAGGCTCCGGTGGGCGATATCCTCGATGCCCAGGGGATCCCGGGCGTATAGCTGGTCCCTGGCCGACCGTTCGTAGATGATGATCTTCCCCACGTGAGTCTGGAAATCCTCCGCGATTTCCTGCTCGTCCCGACCCAGGGTGACCAGGTTTGCGATCCGGAACAGGGCGCCCCGAACGGAGCTGCCCTCCCACAACAGTCCCCGGACGGAGAACTGTAGCTGGCGCAGGGCGTTGAGAACCTTGTCGATCTCTCCGGCCAGGACCAGCCCCGGCAGGTGGATGAGGGCGGATACATTGAGTCCGGTGCCCACATCGACCGGACTGGCGGTCAGGTAACCCAGATCCTCGGCGAAAGCCGGCTCGACCTCGCTCTCCAGGCGGGCGTCGATCTGCAACGCATCCGCCAGGGTTGCGGTGGGGTCGAACCCCGCGTGAAAAGCCACCAGGCGGATGTGGTCCTGTTCATTGATCATCACTGCCCGATCCAGCTCCGGTGACAGGACCAATCCTCGGTGCCGGGGTTCCTTGACGAGCGCGGGACTGGCCAGGCTCATCTCCTGCAGGACCGTACGCATGCTGGGTTCGAGTTTGTCCATGTCCAACAGCCAGCCCCCGGAAAATTCCGGAAACCGCGGCAGACGACGGGTCAGATCCCCGAAAACGGTGCCCAACTCCACGGCGGAAGCATGGTGGGGAAACGGGAAGGTCTTCAGATTCCGCGCCAGCCTCACGCGAGTGAAAACCACGATATCCGAGGCCGGTCCGCGGCCATCCAGCCAGCCCGGCTCCCTGTCCCGGAAATTCTCGAAGAAGGGAATCATCGCCCGGAGGTCCCTTCCGGCGATTCGGCGGATTCAAGACGCTGGATTTCGTCCCGCAGCCGGGCCGCCTTCTCGAAATCCTCCGCGGCGATGGCTTTTTCCAGGGCGACTCGGGTGCGGCTGAGGACACCCGGCCGGCCGGCCCCCTCCCCGGTGCGCCGGGGCGTCTTGCCGAGATGGGAGACATGCCGATGCATGTGCCTCAATATGGAAAGAAGAGGTCCCCGAAAGGCTTCATAACAACGGGGACAGCCCAGCTGATTGGTCTTCCTGAATTGATCGAGCATGTACCCGCAGGCGGGACATGCCGGCAGATCCGCGTTCGCGGCGGCGCCCTGGGGTTCGAAAACCTGGCCCAGAAAGGCGGCCAGTGAGTAGGCGTCCTCTTCCCCGTTCCCCCCGCCCGGGTATCCGTCGAAACGGAACCCCGGCGTTTCTTCACCATCCTTCGCCATTCGCCCCGCGCACACCTCGCACAACCACTGGCTTTTCCGCTGGCCGTCGACCAGTTCCACCAGGTGAACCGTGGCGTCCCGCTGTCCGCAACGCTGGCAGGTCATGGCGCCGTCTCTTCCGCCGGCACAAGCCGGCCGTCATGCAACTTGAGGGTACGGTCCGCCCGGGCCGCCAGGCGGGTATCATGGGTAACGATAACCAGAGCGATGCCTTCCTGCTCACGCAACTCGAAAAGCATGTCCCCCAGACGCGCCCCTATCTCACGGTCCAGATTTCCGAAGGGCTCGTCGGCCAGAACGACACGCGGGCGATTCATGAAGGCGCGGGCCACGGCCACCCGTTGCTGCTCACCACCCGAAAGTTCACCCGGCAGATGGCTCGCACGGTCAGCAAGTCCCGTAATTTCAAGAAACTGCAGGGCTCGCTGCATATCCTCGGCCTGGACCTTTCTTCGACCCCGGACCGGAATGAGAAGGTTTTCAAGGGCGGTGAAATCCGGCAGCAAAAAGTGGAACTGGAAGATGAAGCCCACCCCGGTGGACCGCCAGCGGGACATGGCGGCGTGATCACTCATATCCAGGATTTCACCGCTGAGCAACACCTCCCCGGCGGAGGGGCTGTCCAGTCCACCCAGAATGTTCAGCAGGGTGCTTTTGCCCGATCCGCTGGGGCCGGTCACGGCCACGGCCTCGCGTTCCACCAGGGAGAAGTGGCAATCCTTGAGAACTTCCACCGTCCCACCGGCCCGCGGGAAATTCTTGTCCAGGTTCCTGGCTTCCAACAGCAACGACATGGATTCGCGGCCTTTCCTTACTATCAGGTGTAACGGATGATCTCCATGGGCTTGAGGTTGGAGGCCTCCCAGCTGGGCCACAGGCCGGCCAGCAAAGCCATCACCAGACTGATGCCGGCCACCAGGAAGAAGTCGCCCCACTGCAGGAGTACCGGAACCGTTTCCACGAAATAGACGTCCCCCGGCAGGGTGATCCCGAAGCGATGGAGAAACCAGATGCCGGCCAGCCCGACAATGCTGCCGAAAAACACCCCGACCGCACCCAGCCAGACCCCGTTGATCAGGAAGACTCCCATGACCTGGCTGCGCCTGGCGCCCATGGCCAGAAGTATGCCGATCTCGCGGCGGCGCTCCCCCACCATCATGGTCAAAATTCCGATGATGTTGAACCCGGCGATCAGGATGATCATGCCCAGCAACAGGATCATGATGACCTTTTCGGTCTTGATCCACTTGAAAAGGTTGGCGTTGAGCGCCATCCAGTCGGTCGCGTAATATTCGTAACCCAGTTCGTTTTCCAGGCGGTCGGATACCCGGTCGGCCCGCATCAGGTCGGACACCTTGACCCCGACCATTGACGCTCCGCCGTGGCCGTACCCGAAAAAATCCCGAGCCGCGGCAATATCGATATAGACGAACCGGCTGTCGAATTCGAACATGCCGGTTTCGAAAAAACCGACTACCACGAACTGCCGGCTTTCGGCCTCGATCATATCGAGGTCGAGTTCCCCGTTGACCGTGATGAGGACCACCGTGTCCCCGGCCGCGGCATAGAGGCTGTTGGCCAGATCCGCTCCCAGGATGACCCGGGGGATACCGGGACCCGTGAGGTCGTCCAGCACGGATCCGTCGGGCAGGAGGTTGCGGCTCAGGGGAAGGACCGTGCCGACCAGGTGGGGCTCGATCCCCCAGGCCACGATTTCCTTGATCCGAGGCGGCCCGATTTTCCGCGAGGCGGTGACCAGTCCCACCTGCCGGATGAAGGGCGCCACCCCCACCACCTCCGGATCCGCACCGACGGTATCCATGACCTTGCCCAGATCGGTGAACCCCTCGGGCGCCGAAGTGATGATTGAGACCATCGGCATGTTTTCGACGAAAGTCCGCCGCATTTCATGATGGAAACCGTTCATCACCGCCAGGGTGATGTTCAGCACGGTTACGCCGATGGCGATGCCAATGATGGCCGTGACGCTGCCCCGGCTCAGGAAGCGGCTGTGCCGCCTGCTGCGCAGATATCTCATGGCGATGTAACCCGCGAATTGCATCTAGGTCACGCCGCCTTCCGGATGATCCTTCCGGTCGGCCTGTTCAGACCGCATGTGGGGAAAAAGCAACACGTCGCGGATGTTGTTGGTGTCTACCAGCAGCATGATCAGGCGGTCGACACCCAGGCCCATGCCGCCGGTAGGAGGCATGCCTTGCTCCATGGCCTCCAGGAAAGCCTCGTCGATGGGCTGGGCCTCGTCGTCTCCCGCCTCCATCAAGGCCTTCTGGTCCTGGAAGCGAAGGCGCTGCTCGCGCGGATCGTTCAACTCGCTGAAGCTGTTGGCCACTTCGAACCCGGCGATGAACAGTTCGAATCGCTCCACCAGCCCCTCGGTCCTCCGGTGGGCCTTGGCCAGCGGCGACAGCTCCTTGGGGTGGTCCATGACGAAGGTCGGTTGAACAAGTTCCGGTTCGACCAGCTCGCTGAAGAGTTCGTCCAGGATCTTGTCCCGACCCATGCCCTTCTTGATCTCCACACCGTGTCCCTTGGCCAGCTTGGTCAAGGCATCGGTATCCAGGGCCATGAGGTCCTGCCCGGTCTTATCGGCCAGGGCATCCATGAAGCGCACCCGCGCGAACGGGAGGTTGAAGTCCATTTCCAGTTCGCCGTAGGTTATTTTTCCATCTTGGCCGAAACGAAGGGCAAGCCGCCGCAGCATTCTTTCGGTGAGGTCCATCATGCCGTGGTAATCCCAGTACGCCGCGTAGCATTCGAGCATGGTGAATTCCGGGTTGTGGGTCCGGTCCATGCCTTCATTGCGGAAATCCTTGGCGATTTCGAAGACCTTTTCCAGACCTCCTATGATGAGCCGCTTCAGATAGAGTTCATCGGCGACACGCATGTACAGCTTCATGTCCAACGCGTTGTGGTGGGTGGTGAATGGGCGGGCCGTGGCTCCGCCGTACAGGGGCTGGAGTACGGGAGTCTCCACTTCCAGGAACTCTTCCTCCGCGAAGAAGGACCGAATGTCGGCGATGATCTCGCTCCGCCGCTTGAAGCGTTCCCGGCTGTCCTGATTCATGGCCAGGTCCAGATGGCGTCGCCGGCTCCTGTTCTCGAGGCTCATGTCGTGGAACTTCTCCGGCAGGGCCCGGATGGCTTTGGCCAGGAAGGTGAAGTCCTCCACCTTGATGCTCAATTCGTCCGTGCGGGTGCGGAAGAGGGTGCCTTCGACCCCGATCCAGTCCCCGATGTCGATGAGCTTCTGGATCCGCCGGAACTTCTCCTCGCCCAGATCATCCTTGCGGAAATAGGCCTGGATCCTGCCCCACTCGTCCTGGATCGGCACGAAAAGGGTCTTGCCCGTCCCGCGCTTGGCCATGATCCGCCCCGGGAAGCGGACCTTTTGCACCGCGGCGGTCAACGCCTCCTCCTGGGCCCTCAATTCCGTGCTGGTATGGGTGCGTTCGTAGGCATAGGGATAGAGTTCGACCTGTTCGCCCAGCTCGGACATCTTCGCCAGACGCATCTCTATCAGGTGGTGAACGCTTTCCTGCCCGGAGGCGCCTTCGGCGTCCGCGGGCCTGTTTTCCTTATTCCCCAAGTTCTTCTCCTCACCGCCGCGGATGTTGAATTACCGCAGGGCCGGTTCAGCGGGTCCGGGATCCCAACCAACGCAGGTAAGCGTCGATGAATCCGTCGAGGTCGCCGTCGAGAACGGCGTTCGAATTGCCGGTTTCGTGCTCGGTCCGATGATCCTTGACCTTCGTGTAGGGCTGCAGGACGTAGGACCGGATCTGACTGCCCCAGGCGATCTCCATCTTCTCGGCTTCGATGGCGTCCCGCTCCTTCTGCCTCTCCTCCATGATCTTCAGGTAGAGCTTGGCCCGCAGCATGGTCATGGCGCTTTCGCGGTTCCGGTGCTGACTGCGCTCACTCTGACACTGCACGACGATGCCGGTGGGCTCGTGGGTGATCCTGATGGCGCTGTCGGTCTTGTTGACGTGCTGGCCTCCCGCGCCCTGGGCCCGGTAGGTGTCGATCCGCAGGTCGGCGGGTTCGATCTCAACCTCGACGTCGTCGTTGACCAGGGGATAGACGAAAACCGAGGCGAAGGACGTGTGCCGGCGGCTCTGGGAATCGAAGGGGGAAATCCGGACCAGCCGGTGCACCCCGGATTCGCTTTTCAGGTACCCGTAGGCAAAGGGATGTTCGATTTCCAGGACGGCACTCTTGATGCCCGCTTCGTCGCCCGCCTGCAGGTCGAGGGACTTGGCCTTCATCCCGTGCCGCTCGAAGTAACGGTTGTACATCCGCAGCAGCATCTGGGCCCAGTCCTGGCTTTCGGTGCCGCCGGCGCCCGGATGAATCTCCAGCACCGCGCCCCGCTCATCATCCTGGTCACTCAGCAAGAACTGGAAATCGAGTTTTTCGACCACGGCTTCCAGCTTGTCCAGGCCCTCGGTCACCTCCACCCGGGATTCCTCGTCTTCCTCTTCCTGAACCATCTCGGCCATAAGTTTGAGTTCCTCACCCTGCTCCACGGCCTGTTCCAAGGGGATCACCCATTGTTTCAGGGACTGCATCTTGCGCAGGACGCGGGAGGCGCTTTCCTGATCGTTCCAGAATTCGGGAGCCACCTGGAGGGCTTCCATCTTTTCCAGTTCCACCTTCAACCCGGCGTAGTCAAAGACCCTCCTTGAGGGTTTCCAGCCGTTCCAGGGCGATATCGATGCGTTCCATAATTTCCTTCACTGAATCAAACTCCTCTGGGTTTTCAGGATTCCCATTCTTTGATAGGGCCAATCAGGTCCGAGGTCAATCCTTGAGACGAGACCACAGCGCTTCGGCTGCCGCCTCCAGTTCGGACAGGGGACCGTTGTTGGCAAGGACCACATCCGCGCGAGCCCAACCGTCCTCAAGGGGATGCTGCGCCTCGATGAGGGAGCGTGCTTCCCTGGGATCCAGACCACCAATGCCGGTCAATCTGGCGAGGCGGGTGGTTTCGGAGGCCGTCACGGTGATCACCAGATCGATATCCGATACCGGAGCCAGAAGAAAATACACAGCGGCTTCGAACACGGCAAGGCGGTGACGGCCTTCCGTGGCCAATTCATCCAGCCGCCGGCCCGCCAGGGCGGACAGCGGACCGTGAGTGAGCCGGTTCAGACGCTCAAGCGCAACCGGATCGGCAAAAACGAGCGCTCCGAGGACCGCACGATCCACGAGTCCTTCGGCGATCACACTAGAGCCGAATTCCGCGACGATGGCGGACATGATTCCGCCCCGGGCCAGGACTTCGTGACCGAGACGGTCCCCATCCACGATTGCCGCTCCCCGGCCGGCGAAAATCCGGCAGAGGGCGGATTTCCCCGCACCCGCTGGTCCGGTGACGACCCAGCGCCTCACCCGTGGGCCTCCGCCCAGTTGTTGCCCGTATGCATGTCCACGACCAGGGGCACCTTGAGTGCCAGGGCCCCTTCCATTCCCTCACGCACCAAGGCCTTGAGAACCTCCAACTCTCCGGCAGGAACCTCGAAGACCAACTCGTCATGCACCTGCAGCAGGAGAAGGGCGCCCGAAGCGGAGGCGTCAAGATCCTTCTGGATCCGGATCATGGCCAGCTTGACCAGATCGGCGGCGGTCCCCTGGATGGGAGTGTTGACGGCCACCCTTTCCTGGAAGGAACGCACCCGATTGTTGGCCGAATGGATGTCGGGCAGGAGGCGGCGTCTGCCCAGCAGGGTTTCAACCCACCCGTCGCGGCGGGCTTTATCCTTGGTGTGGTCGATGAAAGCCCGCACCCCGGGATAGGTTTCGAAATAGGTTTCGATGAACGCGGAGGCCTCCTTCACCTTGACCTTGATCTGGCGGGCGAGGGCCCGGGCCCCCATCCCGTAGATAACCCCGAAATTGATCGCCTTGGCCCGGCTCCGCATTTCCGCGGTCACCTGGGCCTCATCGACACCGGCGATCAGGGCAGCCGTCCGGCGGTGGACGTCTCCGCCTTCCCGGAACACCGACAACAACCCCGGATCGTCGGCCAGATGGGCCAGCAACCGCAGCTCCACCTGGGAATAATCCGCCGAGAGGAAGACATTTCCCGCGGCCCGGGGAACGAAGGCCCGCCTGATCTGCCGGCCCAGATCTGTGCGCACAGGTATGTTCTGCAGGTTGGGATCCGAACTGGACAGCCGGCCGGTGGCGGTGACCGCCTGGTTGTAGGAGGTGTGAATCAGGCCCGTGTCGGGATTGGCCAGCTTCGGCAGGGTCTCCACGTAGGTGTTCTGGAGTTTGGCCACCTGCCGGTATTCCAGGATGAGCGCCGGTAGTTCGTGTTCTGCGGCCAGGGCGGTCAGGACCGAGACATCGGTGCTCCAACCCGTCGCGGTCTTCTTGAGGGGTTTCAATCCCATTTTCTCGAACAGGATGACCGCGAGTTGCTTGGGGCTCTGAATGTTGAAGTCCTCGCCGGCAAGCTCGATGATCTGTTCCTGCAGGCGGCCCATCTCCTTCACGAACCTCGCGCGCAGATGTTCCAGAAAAGGCCGGTCCACCATGATTCCGTTGCGTTCCATGGTCAACAACACGCCGGCGACGGGCATTTCCAAATTCATGAAGAGATCGGTCATGCCCGCCGCAGCCAATTTGGGCTCCAGGACTTCGAAGAGCCGCAGGGTGAAATCGGCATCCTCGGCGGCGTAAAGGCCGAGCCGATCCATATCCACGGACAGGATGTCCTTGAGCCGGTCGCCGGAGGCGAAGAGGTCGCCGTAGGCCATCATCCGATGATCGAGGAATTCAAGAACCAGATCATCGAGACCGTGACCTCTCCTACCGGGGTCCAGCACGTAGGAAGCCAGCATCGTGTCGAAACGGTCGCCGCCAAGTTCCAGGTCATGACGACCGAGCACCCACTCGTCGAATTTGAGATTCTGGCCGACCTTCAAACAGTCCGAGGCCAGAACCGTCCGCAACTTGTCCTGGACGGAAGCCAGGCGGCTGACTTCACGACCGACAGGAAAAAGCGTATCGCCAGGCCCATCCGTCGGGTCGGCCTCGCGCCAGAGAACAGGAATATAGGCCGGTTCCAAACGCCGCCCGGCTCGATCCCAGCCGGCCAGGCAGACACCCACCAGACGGCAGGTGTCGGAACGGAGTCCGTCGGTTTCGGTGTCCACCGCCAAGGGAGACGGCGGATCCCGCCGTTCCAGCCAGGCCTCCAGCTTGTCGTCGGTGTCCAGCACCACGTACCCGCGTTCGGCGCGGCGTTTTCCCCAGGAGGTCTCCGCGGCGGTTTCAGTCGGGGAATCGTCCTCCGCGGGAGGAACAGCCTTGCCTTTCGGTTCCGGCTCCCCCGCAGCCTGGGCCTGGTCCACGGCAGGCCCCGCCAGGTGGTCGATCTGGGCCAGAATCCGCCGGAGGCCCAGGGTCTGGAGCAGCTTGCGAACCTCTTGGCCGTGAGGCAGTACCGTGTACATGGCTTCCCAGTCCAGATCCAGATCCACGTCCTGCCGGATGACGAACAATTCCCGGGACAGGAAGACCTGGTCCCTGTTTTCACCCAGGACTCTTTTGAGGCGGGGTGTCAGTCTACTCTGCTCAAGTCCCGCGAAGAGATTTTCCAGCGATCCGAATTCCAGGATCAGTTTCCGGGCCGTCTTGTCACCGACGCCGGGGGCGCCCGGAATGTTGTCTGCCGTATCGCCGGCCAGTGCGAAGACTTCCTTCAGGGAGCCGGGCTCCAGCTTGTATTCCCGTCGCACATCGTCGTCGGTGAACGGAGCCGGATCCCCACCCCGCCTGGCCGGTTTGAGCATCCCGATACGGGCGTCCAGCAACTGCATGAAATCCTTGTCGCCGGTGTACAGCCAGACATGGTCACAGATTCCGGCGGACCGCCGGGCCATGGTGCCGATGACGTCGTCGGCTTCGACACCCTCCTTTTCCAGGACGGCGATGCCCCAGGCGTCCAGCAGTTCCCGCAACCTGGGAAGCTGTTCGGCCAGCTCGTCCGGCATCGGTTTACGATGGGCCTTGTAGTCGGGATAGATCTCATGCCGGAAGTTCTTGCCCTTCACGTCGAACACGACGGCGATCCGGGTGGGATCGTATTTTTCGATCAGCCGCAGAAGGGAGTTGAAAAATCCGAAGACCACCGAGGTGATCTCACCGTTGGGCGCGGTCAGCGGCCGATTGGCGAAAGCGAAATGCGCCCGGTAGAAAAGGGCGGAACCGTCGATCAGGATCAGGGACACAGCCTACGCCTTTCGCCGGCCTGGACGAGGAACCGCAAGACATGCGTCCCGCGGAAGAGGCCGGGATCTCATTTCATGTAGAGTTGACGGGCGGCGATATACTCGACCACCGGGGGAGGCAACTGATCTTCGGGCAGAATTCCCCGGCTCAGCATAGCACGGACCGTCGTGGATGACACGGGATGGTCGAAATCGGTGACGGGAATGACCCGCCCCGGATCAAGTCCGGCACGTTGGATGGCCTCGGGAGTCGGCACGACGCCGTCCCGGGGATAGATGACGATATCGGCGAGCTCCTGGATCCGTCCGGGAGACCGCCAGCCGGAAAAGCCGGCCAGATTGTCTCCTCCGATGACCAGGCGCAGACAATCATCGGGAAACTCGCGGGCCAATTCCTCCAGGGTTTCCACGGTGAAGGAAACCCGTCCCCTGGTGATCTCGCGGTCATCCACCAGGACCGCTTTCAGATCTTCGAAGGCCGAACGCACCATGGCCAGGCGGTCCGCCGGACTGGCTGAATTTTCGAATTTGTGGGGGGACCGCCAGGCGGGGATGATCATCAGGAAATCGGCCAGTTCCTTGTCCAGCAGGTGGTCGGCCAGGGAAAGATGGCCAAGATGAACCGGATCGAAAGACCCTCCCAGAACGGCCCGCAGCATCAGTCCCCGTCCTCGTCGTCTTCCACGTCATCGAGTGCCCTGAGGGACTTGCCCGCCCGGCCGGCATAGCGGCTGTCGGGAAATTCAGTGACCAGTCGCTCGTACATCCGAGCAGCCGTATCCGGATCGTCCAGTTTCTCGGCCGCCCAGGCCCTTTCCCAAAGTACATCAGGAATGAGGGAACTCCCCGTTTCCTCGATAATGACGTCGTCCAGAGTGATGGCCACCGCCTCGTAGCGGCGCAACTGCTTGTAGACCTTGATCTGCTCCAACCTTTTCCGGACCATCAGATCGGATATCTCTTCCATGTACGCGACGACCTCGGGCATCCGTACGGAATTGGGATACTCCTGGCTGAATTTCAGGAAGTGGAGCCTGGCTTCGTGGGCGCCGGTGATGTCGCGTTCGATCCGGCCGACCTGTTCCAGATAGGCCACCCCTTCCTGAAAGAGGGCGTCCTCGACCCGGATGCTGGTCGGGTAGTCCTTGCGCAGGATCTGGAATTCGACCGCGGCCAGGGGGTATTCTCCCATTTCCATGTAGGTCACGCCCTTGAGGTACTGGGCCTCCGCGGTCAGGCTGTCCGTGGGATTTTTCCTGATATAGGATTCCAGGGCGGCCACCGCCTCGATGTCCTTGCCCTGTTCCGCGAAAAATACACCCCGCTCGTAACTGCCCAACGGGTGGGGGTTGCTCGCTCCGCAACCGGCCAGTCCCGACAGCACCCAGAGCAGGACCGCCACGCTGGTCCAGGATCCAGCCGAAAATCGCAGGCCCATTCCAAATTTCAACACGAAATCCTCCCTGAAAAGTCCACGCCGGGGGGCCTGGTCAGTTGCCGGTATTGGCGAAGTAGATGGCGATCAGTCCGACCAGGGTGCCCAGGACGACGATCTCCTCCATCCGGTTCTGCCAACCGCTGGACGCCGTTTCCGCGGTGGTGAATTCATAGAGATCCGATTCGACCTCCCCGAAGTGGTCGTTGTCGACCCGGTCGCTGAACCGGCGTTCGACGATTTCCTTGAACAGGAGCTTCCCGACCGGGACGGTGGACACTTCCACCGAAGCCGTCACGGCCACCTCCCGGGCCACCCAACGCTGCCAGATGCCGAGAGTGCGACCAATATCGGGATAGGTCAGGTCCACGCCCAGGACCTTGTAGGAAAAAACAAAATCGACCGGGGACTGGACCGTGGAATCCCCGGCAACCACGAACAGGTCGTAACCCCGACCGCTCAGGATACCCGTCGCCACACCCCCGAACAGTTCATCCTGCTCGCTGCCGCCCTTGTTCACCAGGAGCACCGCTCCAGGGGCGGGAGGCAACGAGGAGGCGGCGTAGGAGGCGATCTCCCCCATCAGGGCTTCGGTCAGCCAGAGGTTGGTGTGGACCGTGTCGGGCTCGCTCAGGCCCGGCAGCCCCTCGGCGGTTGCTCCTGTGGAATCCTCACCGGCCCAGGATACCCCCGTACCGCCCACCAACAACACCGCCGTCAGCGTGAGAAGCATCGTCATTGATCCAGATTTCCTGTCCATTGGTCCGGAATCCCTTTCTTGCCGCCGGAATCGTAAGGTCCCCATCCATTCGGGGGAATGGCGCTAACGCCTTGCTGCCCAGACATCGAAAGCAGTGACCGCCCTGAATTCCACGTCGACCCATTGGCCGGGCTGGAGCTTGCCGGCTGGCATGACCACGATCCCGTCCAGATCGTAGCCGAAATGATAACTCCGGCACAGGGCGAGGGAAACTTCCGATGTCATTACACCGGTCAGGGCTTCGCGTTCCCCCGCGTCCGCCCAAACGCCGTCCTGGAAGGATTCCAGGATACGCCCGGCCTCCTCGGCGTTGTCGGTTCCCGGCCGGACCACCTCGTCCACCACCGCGCTGAAGGTCCGGCCCAGCCTGGTCTGTTGCCTCCGCAGGGAAATCTCAGCCTGCAGATCCATGATCAGGGCCTCGCGGTCATGAATGACCTCGCCCGGAACCCGGTCCGGCATTTCCGCGGACGGGGTCCCCGATTCAAGCGAGAAACGGTAGGTGCCGAGATGATCGAATTCCACTTCGGCCAGGAAATCGGCCAGGAGGGCCACGTCCTCCTCCTCTTCTCCCGGAAATCCGAGCAGGGCCGTGGACCGCAGCACCAGATCGGGCCGGTCCGCGCGCAGGGCCTCGAAAAAAGCGGGCGAGGCCGTGTAGCCACCAGGGCGGCGCATTGCTTTCAGGATCCGGGGCGAAGCGTGCTGGATGGGGATATCGAGGTAGGGCGCCACTTTTTCCAGTTCCAGCAACCGGCGAAGATCGTCGACCGACACCAGGCCGGCATACAGGTACAGCAGCCGCATGCGGCGCAGACCGTCCATCTGGTCCAAGGTCCGCACCAACTCCAGGAGGGTCTGGCCGGTGTCCCGGCCGAAATCGCTCGTGTTCTGGGAAACAAGCTGGATCTCCGTCACCCCTTGGGCCACCAGTCCCCGAACTTCCGTTTCGATCTCCGCCACGGAGCGGCTCCGCTGCTTGCCACGGATCAGGGGGATCCGGCAGAAGGTGCAACTGCAATTGCAGCCCTCGCCGATCTTGACGAAAGCCACGTGGGGCGGAGTCAACAGGGGTCGTCCCACCAGACCGGTGTAGTTGACGTCCATGGGGTCATCAACGATGGGCGGTCCGACCAGCGGAAAGGACTGTGCGGCCGCGGGAACGGGGGACTTGGAAGCCGCGTTCCCACCGAGACAGGCGGCCACGACCCGGTCGAATTGACCCACGCCGGCGACCACGTCCACATCTGGAAAACGTCGCTGGATCTCGTCGCCGTGCTCCTGCGACCAGCAGCCGCAGACCACCAGTGTCCGGTCCTCTTTGCTGTCGATCAGGGATTGCAGGGTTTCCTCGCTGTCTCTGCGGGCCGCGTCGATGAAGCCGCAGGTGTTGAGAACCCAGATGTCCGCCTCGTCGGGATCGGTGACGTGCTGGATGCCCTTCAGAGCAAACCGGCCCAGAAGCGCTTCGGAGTCGACCAGGTTCTTGTCGCAGCCGAGGGTGGCGCAGAATACCCTTTTCATCAGGCCTGTCCCGCTTCCATGTCCGGCAGGTCTTCGGGCTTGATCAGGACGTCCCGCGCCTTGCTGCCGGTGAAGGGGCCCACCACGCCGGCTTCCTCGAGCATGTCCATCAGGCGCCCGGCCCGGGTGTAACCGATGCGAAGCCGGCGCTGCAGCAGGGAGGTCGACCCACTCTGGTGCAGAACCACGACCGACCGCGCAGCATCGTACAAATCGTCCTCGCCGGTGACCATACCTCCGCCGGCGGGGTTTTCCTGGAGACTGATCTCTTCGGTCGTCCCCTCGTACTGGCGCCAATGCGCGGCGATGGCTTCGCACTCGTCCACGTCGATGAAGGATCCGTGCACGCGCACCGGCAGGGCTCGCCCGGGCTGCAGGTAGAGCATATCCCCGTGGCCGAGCAGCTTTTCGGCGCCGTTCATGTCCAGCACCGTGCGCGAGTCGTTCTTCTGGATCACCCGGAAAGCGATGCGGCAGGGAATGTTGGCCTTGATCACGCCGGTCAACACGTCGACGCTGGGGCGCTGGGTGGCCAGGATGAGGTGGATGCCCACGGCGCGCGCCTTCTGCGCCAGCCTCGTGATCGGTCCCTCGATGTCGTTGCCGAGTTGGAGCATGAGGTCGGCCAGTTCATCGACGATGGTCAGGAAATAGGGCATGGCCTCGGTCACGGTTTCCCCTTCCGCGTCGATGACCTCCCCCTTGACCACTTTCTCGTTGTACTGCTGGATGTTCCGGACCGAACACTTGGCCAACTGGCGGTAGCGGAATTCCATCTGGGCCACCATCCACTGCAGGGCCTTGAGAGCCTCGCGCGGATCGGTGACCACCGGCAGCAGCAGGTGGGGAATGCCGTTGTAGACGTTCATCTCCAGCATCTTGGGATCGATGAGGATCAACCGCAGCCTCGACGGATCGTTGTGCAGGAGCATGTTGCAGATGATGGCGTTCAGACAGACCGACTTCCCGCTTCCGGTCGATCCGGCCACCAGCAGGTGGGGCAGCGCGGCGATGTCGATGCTCACGGGCCGGCCCACCACGTCCTTGCCCAGCACCACCGACAGCGGATTGCGCTTCTGGGTTCCGGTCAACTCCAACACGTCCCGCAGGCGGACTATCCGGGCGGTTGGATTGGGGATTTCGATGCCGACGGCCGCCTTGCCGGGAATGGGAGCTTCCATGCGGATGGACCGGGCGCGCATGGCCAGGGCCAGATCGTCGCTCCGCTGTACGATCTGATTCACGCGGATGCCGGACCCGGGCTGGTATTCGAAGGTCGTGACCACGGGACCCGGCCGGACGTCCTTGACCTCCCCCTCCACGCCGAAGGACCGCAGGGTCTCCTCCAGGAGGTCGGCGGCCTGATCCAACTCCGAGGCCGAAACCAGTTGTCCCTCCGGTCCCGCCGGGGTCAGGAGGTCCAGACCCGGCAAGGCGACGGGCCCTGTTTTCTTCTTGGTCTTTCTGCGGGGCCTGGACGGCGCGAGGCCCGCTCCGGGCTCAGGGCCCACGCCCGGGAATTCTCCTGCGGCACCGGGCAGGACCCGTTCCTCGGGAATCTCCTTCGGCGGTCCGTCGGCAGGTCGGGATGCGGATCCCGGCGCCTGGTGCAGGGTCCTTTCCCTGGTCCCGGGCGAGGCGGCCGACTCTTCCCAGTCTTCTTCAACAACGTTGCCGCCATCAACGACAGCCGGATCATCAACCCGACCCCTGAACGGCCGGACAACCACGCTCGCCACCCACCGGCCCAAACCGGCGGCCGCGGCCAGGGGCCAGCTCACGATATCCAGCAGACCGCGGGAAATGATTCCCAGCCCCCTGGCCAGTCCTGAAGCCACGCCCGCCAGACCGCCCAACCAGGGTTTCAGGACCAGGATCACCGCCACGAGCAGGAAGAAAGTCAGGAAGATGCGGCCGCCCCACACCCCGAACAGGGCGTGGAAACCACGGGCCAGGAAGACCCCGACGATACCGCCCAGCCTGGTTCCCGTTTCCTCGGTGAAAGGCCCCCCGGGCTGGGCGATCCAGGCGGAGGTCACGAGCCAAAAGGGAAAGGCCCGCAGGACCCACGGGCGAAGGTTGCGTTGACGTCCGGCCAGGAAGCCGATCCCCAAAGCGGCGAGAAGAAGAGGAATCGACCAGCACCACAGGCTGCCGAACACCAGGTGAAGGGTTACGTTGAGGACTGAACCCACCGGCCCGCCGGGGTTTTCGAGGGCCAGGAAATCACCGGCGCCCTGGCCGTACAGAACACCCCACCAGGTTCCGGGATCCCCGACCAGCGACAGGCCGCAGTAAACCGCGACGGCCACCAGGAGGAGACCCGTCAGCCACCCTGCTTCGTACCAGGGGCGCCCCCCCTGCTTGTTAGCCTTCTTCTGATTTCGCCCGGACACGCAAACCCTCCTGCAGATGGGTCAATTCCTCTTCCAGGAAGCGTGTCGTGGCCTTGCCGTCCAGGAAGACCGGGTTGTTCAACACCTCGAGGTGGAACGGGGTGCTGGTGGGCAGTCCTTCGAAAACACATTCGGTGAGCGCCCGCCGCATCCGTGCGACAGCTTCTTCGCGATCCTTGCCGTGGACGATGATCTTCGCCAGGAGAGAATCATAGTAGGGAGGCACCAGATAGTCCGAGTAGATGTGGGTGTCGACCCTGACCCCGGGGCCTCCGGGGGCATGGTAATAGAAAACACGGCCGGGACAAGGCATGAAATCCCGCTCCGGGTTCTCCGCGTTTATCCGGCATTCGATAGCGTGCCCGGTGACCTTCACGTCATCCTGGGTGAAATCGAATTTTTCCCCGGCGGCCACCCTGATCATCCATTTCATGAGGTCGAAACCGGTGACCATCTCGGTGACCGGGTGCTCTACCTGGATCCTGGTGTTCATCTCCATGAAGTAGAAGGATCCGTCCTCATCCAGCAGGAATTCCACGGTGCCGGCGCTCCGGTACCCGACCCGTTTGGCCAGACGGACGGCGGCATCACCCATTTCCCTGCGCAGGCGGGGGTCCACCGCCGGGGACGGGGCTTCCTCGATCAACTTCTGGTGCCGACGTTGGACGGAACAATCCCGCTCGCCGAAGTGGATCACCTGGCCGTGTTCGTCCCCCATCAACTGGACTTCCACGTGCCGGGGATTGACCAGGTACTTTTCCAGGTAGACCGCGTCGTTCCCGAAGGCCGCGCCGGCTTCGGTCCGCGCGGCAACGTAGCTCTTGACCAGTTCCTCCTCGTCCCCGGCCACCCGCAGCCCCTTGCCGCCCCCGCCGGCGGTCGCCTTGACGATGACCGGATACTCGAACTGCCGGGCCGCCTCCACCGCCTCCTCCACGGTTTCCAACAGGCCGGTCCCGGGTACCGTGGGCACCTTGGCCTCCTCGGCCATGGTCCGGGCGGTGGCCTTGTCGCCCATCTGGCGAATCACCTCGGCGGACGGCCCGATCCAGGTGAAATC
>CBDURF010000007.1:0-37614 GCA_965369705.1 uncultured bacterium | reverse complement strand
CGAAGACGATGAGCTGGGCCCCGGAGGACATGAACCGTTCGGCGATCATGCGGGTGGTCTTGATCACCGAGCGCCGGATCCCGAGTTCCTGATTGACCACCGGGGGATTGTAGAAGATGAAGTGTTTCTCGCCCCGCGGCGCCCCGTTGCGGTCCACCGTCTTCATGTCCAATCCCGTCAGTCTGGCCGCCAGTTCTCCCGGGTTGGCGATGGTGGCGGAACAGCAGATGAACTGCGGATCGCTTCCGTAGAAGCGGGCCACCCGGCGCAACCGGCGGATGACGTTGCCCACGTGACTGCCGAACACTCCCCGGTAATTGTGAACCTCGTCGACCACAACGAATTTCAGGTTCTCGAAGAGTTTCACCCACAGGGTGTGGTGGGGAAGGATGCCCTGATGGAGCATATCCGGATTGGTCACCACGATGTGTCCACTGCTCCGAATGGCCCGGCGGGCGGTTGCGGGGGTGTCACCATCGAAGGTGAAAGTCTTGATGTCCTCACCCAACCCTGACACGAGGCCGTGGACCTCGTGCATCTGGTCCTGGCTGAGAGCCTTGGTGGGGAACAAATACAGGGCGCGGGACCGGTCGTCCCGCAGGATCGCGTCGAGAACCGGTAGGTTGTAGCAGAGGGTCTTGCCGCTGGCCGTCGGCGTGGGGACCACGAAGGAATGACCCTGGCGGGCAAGGTCGAAGGCTTCGGCTTGATGGCTGTAGAGACGATCGACACCCCGGTTTTTCAGGACGTCGACGAGCCGGGGATCGAGACCGGCGGGAAACGCGGCGTATCGACCGGCGGCGGGCGGGATCACTTCCCACCGGTTGACGTTGCGAAAAAAACGTTCGTCGGCCCTGAGCTGATCAAGAAGCTGGGCAAGATTCAAGGGCGCCTCCCCGCATGTCAGCTCTGCTTGGTGTCGTTTGTCCGATCGGCTTCGTTGGGGGTTTCGTCCTTCATCACACGGCCCACATCATCGATCTCACGCTTCACCTCGTCGGTCGCATTCTGGGTGGCGGACTTGAACTTGCGGATCGACTTGCCCATGGCTTCCGCGATTTCCGGCAGACGCTTGGGACCGAAGAGAATCAGGACCAGGGCCAGAATCAGCAGCAGTTCGGACCAACCAGCCATGCCGGGAATGATGGCAACAAAGGGATTCATCAGGAACAACCTCCGGAAGGGGAGTTAGCGATACCACCTGAGCATCTGCGAGGCCACGAACACCCCGATGACGCTCATGAGGTTGAAGTGAATCTCGAAACCGAACGTCAGGTCGATGATGACCAGATTCCAATGGGTCACCTCGGGCCCAAAGGAAATGTACCGAACGAACAGCTGTTCGGCCACACTCCCCTCGCTGAGGAACAGGCCGATCACCTCACTGAAGATGGCCCCGATAAGAACGCCCAGCGTAAGGGTGAGAACCACGGTGCCAAGGGATTTTCTCATCAGTCTCGATCTTTCCCGGTGATCATCGGTGTGGGGCCATCCTGGACCATTCTGGACCACCATTGAGTTTCTGAGACAATAATAGTTGCTTCCCTGAACGGAAACAGCTCTTTTCCATTTGTCGTTTCGGCTTGCCTTCCTGATCCGGGCTAGCTGCCGCCAGCCGTTCGTTCGCCCGCCAGACACGAGATCAGGTGGGCGAAATCCCGGCCCAGGACCAGGACGGCGTCCTCCCCCCCGCGGCCGTCCCATTCCCGGATGACCCGGATTCCCCCCAGACGGCGGGCCAGATCGACCGCCTGGCGATCGGACAGTCGTCGGTTGACCAGGAGCGACCGGGCGAAATCCCGGTGGGGAGCGTTTCCGACACTTTCGGCCACACAACCGGCCCGCCCCAGCAACAAGCCGACCTCCCGGGCCAGGCCCAATTCGCTGGTCCCGTTGAGCACCACCAGGTGGATGGGTTTTTCCTCCGCCGGCATGGCGAAGGTCGCCTCAGGCCTGGCGGAAGGGCGTTCTTCCCCGGCAGAGCCCTTTCCAGTTCGTACCAGGTCCTTGCCGAACCACAGCGACAGGCCGCAGATCGCCACCAGGATCAGGAGCCAGGTGTTCAGCCGGCCCTGCACTATGTTTCCTTCACCAGTTTCGCGATGACCGGCCGCAGCATATCGTAACCCTGGTCGAGCGTCAGGGGCATCACCCGCGTTTCACCGATGGTGCTCATGAAATTGGTGTCCCCCGACCAGCGGGGGAGCATGTGGACATGGAGGTGCTCGGGGATTCCCGCACCGGCGCTGATCCCGCCATTGTAGCCGCAGTTGATCCCCTCCGGGTTGAACGCCTCCATCAGGGAGGCTTCCATGACCTGGAGCAGGATGCCCATTTCCGCCAGTTCGGCCGTCGTGCAATCGGTCAGCATGGGCTGGTGGCGATTCAGCACGCAAAGCATGTGTCCGCCGTTGTACGGATAGAGGTTCATGATCAGGTACCAATGTTTGCCACGGTGCAGGATGAAGTTCTCCCTGTCGTCGCACTCCAGGCGGTTACAGAAAACACACCCTTGTTCCTTCTTGCGTCCGGTCACGTAGGCGAACCTCCAGGGTGTGCAGAGCCGGTCCATGTCATTCCCCGCGGCGGGCCAGCAGTTGCTCCGCCTCGGCCAGTTCGTCGACGGTGTTGATGCCGACCACCTCATCGGGATCACGAGTGGCGACCGCTTCGACCGGATGTCCGGCGCTTACCAGGAAGACCACCGTATCGGTCAGGTAGTACTCGCCCTGCTGGTTGTCGGTGGTCAGATTCCCCACCGCTTCGATCAGCCGGTCGGTCTCAAAACAAAAAACGCCGGTGTTGTATTCGCCGATGGCGAGTTCGGCCGCGCTGGCGTCCCGGGCCTCGACGATTTTTTGAATACGTCCGGCCTGGTTCTTCACGATACGCCCGTAGGCGCCCGCATCCTCGACCAAGCAGGTCAGCACCACCGCAGCAGCCCTGCTCGCCACGGCGCCCTCGATAAGCCTTTTCAGTGTATCGACCCGCAGCAGCGGCACATCACCGGCCAAAACGACGCAGTAACCTCCCGGCCGCAGATGGCCGACCGCCACCTGGACCGCGTGTCCCGTGCCAAGCTGCGGTTCCTGGAGGACGAAATCATTTCCGGCTCGACCGCAGGTCCTCTCGACCAGTTCGGCCTGATGACCCACCACCACCACCGTATGGTCGATACCCACCGCTTCCACCGTATCCAGCACATGATCCAGGAGCGGACGACCCGCGATCCGGTGCAGGACCTTGGGCAGATCCGATTTCATGCGCGTGCCCTTGCCCGCGGCCAGAACCACCGCGTCGATGACGCGGCTCCGGCCCTCGTTCCCGCTTTCGTTCATTGTGCCCTTGGCGTTCATCAAGTCCTTTCTTGCCGAATCCTAAATCCCAGCGGGATCGCCCAGCAGGAAACCATCGGCCACGCCCTGGTCCGTGACTTCCAGGACAAAATTGTCGATGAGGCGCGCCGGACCGACCTGCGCGGCCACTGCCAACAGAATCCGGCCGGTCACCGGATCTTCGCTGGCAAGGTCGGGAACCTGTCTCACCTCGGCGTATTCCACCCGGTCCGCCGCCGCCAGTTCCCCCAACATGGCCGCGACCAGGACATCCCGGCGTCTTTCCCCGGCGACCAGCAGTTCCCGGGCGGCGGTCAGGGCCCGGAACAGGCAGAGTGCCCGGGTCCGCTCCCCCGCGTCCAGATACCGGTTGCGGGAGGAGAGCGCCAAGCCGTCGGGTTCGCGGATCGTGGAGCCATCTATCAACCGGACGGGCATCTTCAGATCCTCGACCATCTGGGCGATGACCAGGCATTGCTGGGCATCCTTGCGGCCGAAGACGGCGACATCCGGCCGGACCGCCCCGAACAGCTTGGCGACCACCGTCATCACACCGGCGAAATGGCCGGGACGGTCCCCCCCGCACAGTCCCAGGGCGCGCCTCCCGGGAAGAACCGTCACCTCTCCGTCGCCTCCGTACATTTCCGACACCTCGGGAACGAAGACGGCTTCCACTCCCAGGGATTCCAACATGCCCAGATCACCGGGCAGGTCCCTGGGATAGGTGTCGATATCCTCGCCCTGGCCGAACTGGGTCGGATTGACGAAGATGGACACGACCACAGGACCGAGCTTGCGCCCCAGCCGCACCAGGCTGAGATGTCCCTCGTGCAGGGCTCCCATGGTGGGAACCAACACCAACGGCTTGTCCAGGCGCAGGGATTTCTGGACCGCCAGTTCGGCTGAAGTGCGGCAGATCTCCATGGGGATCAGTCCTCACCCGCCTTGATGGAACCCAGGTAGCCGGACTGGCCGCTCACATTAGCTCCCGTCCCGTCCCGCCGTCCGGAGGGTTCCTCACCGTATTCATGTTCGGAGGTGGGAAACGTTCCCTCCCTGACCTCGGCGGTATAGCGTTCCACAGCCTGCACGGCGGAGGTTCCCAGTTCCGCGTAGCGTTTCACGAATTTGGGTTTGAGGCCGGTGAACAGTCCCAGCATGTCGTGGATTACGAGAACCTGTCCGTCGCAGCCGGGTCCAGCCCCGATCCCGATGGTCGGCATGCTCAACCGGGAAGAGATGCGTTCCGCCACCACGGCGGGAACACATTCAAGCACCACGGCGAAACAGCCGGCTTCCTCCAGGAACATGGCCTCGTCCAGGAGGGCAGCCGCGGCTTCTTCACCCCGGCCCTGGACCCTGTAGCCTCCGAACCGGTTCACCGACTGCGGCGTAAGACCAAGATGCCCCATCACGGGAATCTCGGCGTCCAGCAGGGCCTTGATGGCTTCGCCCCGGCAGCGGCCGCCTTCGACCTTGACGGCGCTGGCCCCCGCTTCCTTCACCAGGCGCAGTGCGTGCTTCACCGTCTCTGCCGGCGAGACGTGGAAGCTGCCGTAGGGCATGTCCGCGATGACCGGCACACGCGGTTCGGCCCGGCAGACGGCCCGGCAATGATGGACCATGTCGTCGACGGTCACCGGCAGGGTGTTTTCGTAACCCAGCACCACCATGCCGAGGGAGTCCCCGACCAGAATGGCGTCCACGCCGCCGGCGGAAGCGATCAGGGCGCTGGTCAGATCGTAGGCCGTCAGGAGCACGATTTTCTTTCCCTGCCTCTTCCGCCGGGAAAAAACGCTCATGGTCAGGGTCTTGCCCTTCCTCTCCATGGTGATGCCTTTCGTGGCCGGTCCCGTTATCACTCCGGATCACTCAGGACTTGAATCGGGAGCGAAATACCGGGTGCCGTTGAATTTTTCCCCGATCTGATCGAACAGAAGATCGAAATCACCGGGTACGTTGACGAAATCCAGATTGTCGGTGTTGACCACCAGCAGGGGTGAATCCTTGTAGTGATGGAAAAAATAACTATAGGCGGCATTGAGCGCATTGAGATAACCCTCGTCCATGTCCTGTTCGAAGGCGCGACCGCGCCAGCGAACCCGTTGGAGAAGAACCGAGGTCCGGGCCTGGAGATAGATGACCAGATCGGGCTTCAGGACCCGCTGCTCCAGAATTGTGGCCAGTTGGTTGTAGAGACCCAGTTCGTCATCGCTCAAATTCAGGTTGGCGAAAATCCGGTCCTTGGCGAACAGGTAATCGGA
This sequence comes from uncultured bacterium, assembly GCA_965369705.1. GTDB lineage: Bacteria > Krumholzibacteriota > Krumholzibacteriia > LZORAL124-64-63 > LZORAL124-64-63 > JAGLCY01. Next base: position 32,015 of record CBDURF010000007.1, on the reverse strand, counting down.
AATGAGGGTGGAGCTGAACAGGTCGTGCTGGTACAGGTTCTGCTGCTGGCGATAACGGCTGAGCAGGAAAAAGATCTGGGTCTGGAAGGCGTAGGCCGACCGGTCCTGGTAGAACTGGGACAGGAAGGGATTTTCCTCAACCACTTCCAGATTGAGTCGGCCGCCGGTCCGTGTGGCCAGCAGCTTGGTCAGGCTGGTCTTGCCGACGCCAATGACTCCTTCAACGACAATGTACCGCCAAGGCAGCACGCCAACCCTCCTTGTTGTTGTCCGGCAAAGCATTGCCTAAATCGACATCCATCCGGGCCTTGATCCATGGCCCCGATTTACGCCTTATTTTCGCACAGGCGGAAGCGATTGTCTCCCCCGAATCCGGAAATTTTTCGTGGGGTGCCAATTCGGTCAGGGGCTCCAGCACGAAAGCCCTTTCGCGCATCTGACGATGCGGCAGCGTCAAACCCGGTCGGGCCATCACCCGCTTGCCGAACATCAGGATATCCAAATCGATGGGCCGGGGCTGCATGTGACCTCCCGACTGCCTGCCCTGCCTCTGTTCGGTTCCCTTGAGAACGGCCAGGAGCACGCGCGGCTCCAGGCGCGTCCGCAGTTCGACGCAGGCGTTGAGGTAGGGATCCTGGTGGCCAGGCCCCACATATTCCGTTTCATAAACCCGGCTGACGGCGGAGACTTCGATTTCCGGGTGGGTGGCCAGGGCGAACAGGGCCTGCTTGAGGTGGCCGACCCGATCTCCCAGGTTCGTCCCCAGCCCCAGATAGACGACCTCGGGCCGCTGAGCGATGATTCCAGATGCGGGCGGCGTCACGTTCGATCCCTTGGCTCGGTATCAAGCCATGACCGTTCCCGGACAAAGGTCACGGCCGCGCGCCCGAGAAAGTTCGGAATGGGTGGATTGGGTTTCTGCACCGTGACCCGCACCTTGCCCACCGGAAAACTTTCCAGCAGGGCGCGGCAGAGGTGGCCGGCCAAGGCTTCGATCAGTTGGAACGAAGTGCCCGCGGTGGTTTCATTGATGCAGGCGTGCACGGCGGTGTAGTCAAGCGCCTGATTCAGGGAATCGGAGGCCGCGGCCGGGGCGCAATCCGTCCACAGGTCCACGTCGATGACGAAGCGCTGCCCCAATTCCCGCTCGGCGGGGTGGACCCCGTGATGAGCGTAGACATCGATGCCGTGCAGGCTGACCTTATCCATCATCGCCAGGCTCCGATCCGGCGGGCGCCTTCGGCCACATCCTCATCGCTGGCGGTCAGACTGATCCGGAACCAACCCTCGCCCCCGGGGCCGAACCCCGGTCCAGGCGTGACCACCACTCCGACCTCCTCCAGGGCCCGGCCGCAGAAACCCACCGATGATTCATTCCCGGGCACCCGACACCAGATGTAGAATGTCGCCGCGGCGTCGAAAACCTCGAACCCCGCCTTGGTCAGGCCGTCGACCATGATCCGGCGCCGCTCCGGATAGGCGGCCATGACCCCTTCCAGCAGGGCAGCAAACGATTCCCCCAGGGCGTGGGCGGCGGTGGCCTGGATGGCCGTGAAAACGCCGCTGTCGATGCTTTCCTTGACCCGGGCCAGATCCCCGATCACTTCCGGATGTCCGGCGGCGAAGGCGATGCGCCAGCCGGTCATGTTGAACATCTTGGACAGGCTGTGCAGTTCGATCACCCGGTCCGCCGCGGGATCCGCGGTCCGCAGCAGGCTGGCCTGCCGGCTGCCGTCAAGGGTGACCTCCAGGTAAGCTGCGTCGTTGACCAGGGTTACGTTACGTTCCTTACAAAGCTCCACAAGCTTCTGCCAGAAGGCCGGCCCGGCCACCGCGCCGGTGGGATTGTTGGGGTAGTTGAGAAACAACAACCGTGTCCGGTTGTCCATGAGGCGGGCCAATTCATCAAGGTCGGGCAGAAACCCCATTTCCGATCTCAGGCTGAAGGTCCTTGGTTCGCCGCCGGCCAGGATGGTCGCCTGGCCGTAGACGGGGTAACCCAGATCCGGAACCAGGACGTTGTCCCCTTCCTCCACGCAGGTCAAAGGCAGGTGCCCGAGCCCTTCCTTGCTGCCGACCAGCACCAGAACCTGCCGGACCGGATCGACCTGGACCCCGTGCCGCTTGGCCAGCCAGAGGGCGATGGCCTGTCTCAGCCCGGCATCCCCTCTCTGGGCCGGGTAACTGTGAAAAGCCGGATCGGCGACGGCCCGGGCCATGACCTCCACCAGAGCGCGGGGCGTGGGGCGGTCGGGATCGCCAACGCCCAGATCAATAACGGAAACCCCCGCCGCGCGGGCCTTTTCCTTGGCGGCGTCGATGGCCGAAAACAGGTATGGCGGCAACTTGTCGAGACGACCCACGGACTCGGACTCCCGTTCAAAGATGAAAAGAGAAAAAAATCCCGCGGATCCTTCAACCGATCCGCGGGACCAATATCGCACAAGGAATGGGGATCATCCACCCCCGTCATCCACCCTGGGCTGCTTTTTTCCTTTCGGCTTCTTCACGGGCTTTCAGGCCCTCCATGCGCTCCACCTGCCGGGCCCCGTAGGAGGCGTAGCGGGCGTGGCCGCTGCTGGCGCACCGCTGGAACTTGTCACGGGCGGTATCGTATTCCCCCGTGCATTCCAACGCCAGGCCCCAGGAATACATGATAGGGGCCAACGCCTCCCGCCCCTTGGCCTCGAATCTACGCGCCGCACTTGCTGCTTCCGACTTGGCGAGCGAACACTGCTCGTTCTCGACCATCACCTGCAACATGGCCGCGGTGGTGTTTTCGTCATTGGGATTGAGGGCCAGGTATTTCTGGTAGGCCGCGATGCTCGCGGACCGGTTCTTCAACTGGTCCTGGGCCCGGGCCAGGGTCAGCAGGCTTTTTGTATCGTTGGGTTCCTGGGCCAGCATCTGGTTCAGCAGGGTCACGGCACCCTGATAATCCTTCTGCTTCATCTTCTGCGTGGCCAGGGCATAGGTGGTGGACCCACCGGCCTGCCCTCCGTACTTCTGGACCAGATCCGTGTAGTACGCGGCACGGTCGTTGTTGCCGGCGGCCTTCTGCTGGGCGGCCGCCTCCTTCGCCGATTTGGTCAGCTGCTTGAGCACATGTTCGCTGATCTGGGGGCAGGTTTCCAAGGCATGCTCCAGGATCTCAACGGACTGGGTAAAGGACTTCGTGGCGTTGTGCAGAACGCCAAGATTGTAAAGGACCCCGCAATCATCCGGCGCGATCTTTTCGGCCTTCATGTACTCAGCGCGAGCTTCCTTGAACTGCTTCAGCTTGGCGTAGGTCTTGCCCAGGTTGGCATGATCCCCGGCTTCGACATTTTCACCCCTCAGTTCGATGACACGCTGGAAATAGGGGATGGCTTCGGCAAACTGCCCTTTGCCCATCATGGCTGTGCCGATGCCCCGGGTGGCCTCAATGTGTTCAGGGCAGATCTGGAGGGCGGACTGCATCTCGGCGATAGCCGGGTCCCACTCCTTTTTGACAAGGAATCCCTTGGCGGACTGATAGGCGCGTTCGGCTTCCTGCATCTGGCCCTGCTGGCACTCGGCCACGGCAACCGAAGCGGTGATGATTCCGATCAGGACTATGGCCACGCCCAGGGCATGGCGAATGGAACTGGAATTCCTCGTGGGGCGCACGGGTGAAACCTCCGATATGTATACACGGGTAGTGGAGAGGGGACCAACAAAAAGCCCCAGACCATTACCGGGACCTGCCTCAAGTTAATAGACGGTCCCTCATTCTGTCAATTCCCATCCCAGGCTCTTGGGAACGCCGGAAACCGTTACTCCCTGACAGGCAAGACATTCAGCCTGAGCAGAGCCTCCAGCAACCCCCCACCCACGGCCAGGGCCTTGTCGCTCACCAGAGCCGGATCGATTTCCCGACCACGGGGATCAACATCTCCTACCTTGGTGCCCGGTAAAAGTTCCGCCTCAGGATGGACCAGCCCCCGGATCATCCCCGTCAACCCGCTGACCACCGGCAATCCGCTCACGTGGCCTAGGATCATCCCCTCCTGAACGAGATCACCGATTTCAAATAGGGGGTTAAGATGACCCGCGGCCGGAGCCCTGAGCACACGTAGGCCGGTCTGACCGCCCACCAGGCCGGGCACTCCGGTATTCGGCGCCGCGGTCCCGGTGGCGATGACCGATCCGAGGCGCGCCCCCCGGTGGGTCTCGATGATGAGATCGGCATCCCGGCCGCAGGTGAATCCGGGCCCCAAACCGATCAAGGGAGCCTCCCCGGCGGGCAGAGGCTCAGGTTGATTCTTCGTCATGCGGGCGTCCACCACCGCCCCGGCCCCCAGGCCGGAAAGGAGGGAACCACCGGGGTCCACGACCACCACGACCCTCCCGGCCCGAAAAGTGACGGCGGAAGATTCGACCAGGTCGCCGGGAACATCCTCGACCAGGGCCCGGCCCGCGTAGACCGCCTCGCTGAAGGAAACCAGCCGCCGGACGGCCAGGGGTCTTTCGGTCTCAGCCAGCACGACCCTGTACCCACTCCGGACCAGACGCACGGCCACCCCCGAAGCCAGTTCGCCCGCCCCCTGGATCCAGATGTTCCCTCTCGGATTCATGCGCGCCTCCGGTGCAGGCGCACGCCCAGGGGCCGACCGTCCTCATCCAGAAGCGGAGGTACTTCCCGCGTGACGGCCAGCGCTTCCGCCAGCACGCTCAGGGCAATTTCCGCCGGTGTTTCCGCGCCGATATCCAACCCGACGGGATACTGCATCCGGGCGATCCGCTCGCGGCACCAGTCCTCACCGGCGAAACGCTTTCGCAGCATGGCGGCCTTGGTTCGGCTGGCCAAAGCCCCCAGGAAGACGAATTCACGACCTGCCTCACGCTCGGCCGCCAGGACCGCCTCCAGGTAGTCCCCGTCCAGTTCATGATTGCGGCTGGCGATCAACAGGGCTCCGCGCCGCGGAACTTCGAGGGACGCGAAAAGATCGGCGGGAGACGCTTCGACCAGACGGACCCCCGACAGACCGGCCAGATCGGTAAACAGGCCCGGCCGATCGTCGACCAGGATGAAGCGGAAGGGCAGGGTCCGCCCCACTTCGACCAGGGCCCGGCCGACGTGTCCCGCCCCGATGACGATGAAGGGTTCGGCCCTGGTGACCGGTTCGAGAAAGATCTCCATGTAGCCCCCACAAACACCGAGACCCCCCGCCAGGTCCAGCGGCAGGCAGCGGGGGCGGCCATCCTGGAAAACCTGCCGGGCCTCCTCGATGACACGGGCCTCGGCCGCGCCTCCACCCACGCTCCCAACCACCGACCCGTCAGGCAGGATGATCATCTTGCTCCCCTCATGACGGGGAGTGGACTGGCGGGTCCGGATCACGGTGGCCAACACTCCGTTCTGGCCCTGCTCCACCATTTCCGTCAAACGCCGGTAGATATCTCCCTCGTTCACGGTCAGATGGCGATCTTGATTCATGGCGCACCTCTTTTCTCTGCCGTTGACTGGTCCGGCCACAAATCACCAGGCCGGTCGAAATCCCTGATGATCCCGGGATCCTCCACCTCGACGGTCACCGGCCGGGCCGACAGCCCCAACCCGCCGGCGTTCGACAGGAAATCCCGCAGGGGCCCGCCGCGCCAACGTTCTTGCCGGTCCAGGATCGCCAGGACATCGCCGGGCAGGATGACCGGATGCCCCGGTGTGCCCTGCAGCATCGGGCGAATGATCCGGCCGGGATCCCGTTGTGAGTGGTCCATCAGTCGGCTTACGGTGTCGGCGGTCACCAGCGGCAGATCAACCGGGTGGGCCCAGAAATGGGAACAGGAAATCTCGCCGGCCAGGCAAGACCGCCAGGCGACCAGAAGCGTCAGGGCCGTATCCCCGCCCGCCTTCGCGGGAACGACACGAAGGTTTTCATCCGCAGGCAATTCACGGAGGTAGGCCTCGGCGGTCTCCTCGCGGGTCACCACGTCCACGGGAAACCCGGCGGTCAGATAGAGATCGGCGATGATCCGCACGAAGACCGGTCCGGTGGAGGACAGGCGCAGCAGGCCTTTGGGGACTCCCATCCGGGAGCTCAGGCCCCGGGCCATGATCACGACCCGGTCCCGTCGTGGAACACTCGTGCCGGCGGAGGTCACGCTTCCCCGCTTTCCTGGTTGCAGGCGGTTCGGATAACGGGTTGGTCCGCTCCGAAGTCGCAGAACATCGTCAGGGGCAGCCGGGAGTTATCCATGGCCCGGCCCACGAAATCGAAAAGCCCGATGCTGTCGGGCTGGTCCCCAAGTCCCGTCACGGCAAGCACGCAGGGGATCCCCTCCGGCACCCGGGACAGATAACCCCCGGGCTCCAGCAGCAGGGTCAGGACGTGATCCCATTCCCAGACGGTCCAGGCCTTCAGACCCGTCAGGGGCGGCCAGTCCACCTTGTCAAAGCGATGCAGGATTTCCCCGGTCTGGGACCCGACGGCCGCAATTCCCACCACGACGATCGCCAGGGAAGTCCGTTCGGGCCAGACCGGTTCGCCCTTCCGGTGCAGTTTGACCGGCAGCTTGGCCGCCCCGTCCACTTCCGCCAGAACGATCCGGTCCGGGAACAAGCCCCCCAGTTCATCCACGGCCTCGGGCGGCAAGCCGGCCAACTTTCCGTCGGGGGTCCGTCCGCCGTGCAGGAAGAACACGTCCGGCAAGCCGGCCGGATCCCGCTTGTCCAGCTCCGCCAATTCCACCGCTTCCACACTGGACACGGGCTCACTCATGGTCGTGGTGGTCAGAACCACCGGCGTGGCGATTTCCCGGTAGACATCGGCAAAGGCCCGCAGAAGGGAGGTCTTGCCCCCCGATCCCATGAGGCTTACCACATGCCCGGCCTCGCGGGGTAGAAACTGGTGCCAGGGATCGACGAAACCGAAGTTCATGGAGAATCTCCCGGGTTGGCGGGAACGAGCACGGAATACCAGTCGAGCAGCCGGTCCAGCATCACCTCACGAGTGAAACGATCCTGGAAGCGCCGGCGGCCGGCGGCCCCCATTTTCCCGGCGGCTTCAGGATCCTCTTGCAGGTTGACCATGGCCCTCGCCAGGGCGCCCACATCGCCCGGGGGCACCAGTTGGCAGGTCCGGCCGGGCTCTCCCACTTCCCGTACGCCGGTGGGAAGATCGGAGGCGATGACCGGCACTCCCGCCGCCATGGCTTCCAACTGGACCAGCCCGAAGGTTTCGCTGGCGTCAAGGCTCGGCAGAACCAGGGCCCTGGCCCGGGTCAGATGTCCGGCTACCCCGGCCTGGTCCATGGGGCCCGCGAATAAAACTCTTTCGGCGATACCGAATCTGGCGGCCAGGGCGACGAGACGGGATTCCAGCGGTCCCTCGCCCACGATGACGAGCTCGGCTCCCGAGACCTGCGCCAAGGCCTCGAGCAGGATATCAAGACCCTTGTAGGACACCAGCCGACCCACGAACAGGAAGGGACCATCCAGGGTCGGGACGACCTTATTCCACGGGGAAGGATCGATCCCGAAGGGAATAACCCTGACTTTGTCCTGCCAACGGGCCAGAACCGGTGACTGCGCGGCCAGGGTCGCCGAGGAGACACTGATCCCCGCGGCCTGCTTGAGGCAGGCGTTCACGACGGGTTGCACCAGAAAACGCCCCACACGCTGTCGCGTGATGTCGGCGTGGTACCAGACAGCCAGGGGCGGCCGATCCAGGGACCGGCCGACTCTCAGGCCAAGCCAGGCGGCGGCCGCCAGCGGATTGGGCAGGTGAAGGTGGACCAGATCCGGATCCAACCGGGCAATTTCCCGGCGAATCAGGCCCGGCAGGGTCAGGGTCAGAGGTTGGGAATTGAAGTGACCATACACGGAGGCCCGAACCAGACGGCCCGGCCGACCTGAAAGGGGACCCGTCACCGTTTCCCGGCGTTCCAGCGGTCCGTCACCGGCGCTCAGAACGGTCACCTCGCAGGACCGGTCCAGCAACCCCTCGGTCAGGTGTCGCAGAACGGTCTCCATCCCTCCGAGAAAGGGCGGATAGTATTTTCCGATGTGAAGAATTCTCATGGCCGAAGTCTAGGGCATCGCACTGGGTCGGTCAAAGCCCCTGTGTCGCGTGGGGCCTTGTTGGGGAACCGTTTTCTATTTAACGTAAGGATGAAAGCGGACCGGTTCTCGTTCCTGTCCCGACCTGGGGCCGGTCCCACCGGGGAGGATGCGAAAGGGGGATCTTCATGTCCCTGGCAATCACTGAAAAACTTATCCAGCGTCAAATCAATCATTGGAATCGATTTCGGGAATTCCTCAAGGACGAGGACGAACAGGGTCCGGTCAAGCCCGGACCCGTCATCACCATTTCCAGATTGTCCGGCAGCGGAGGTCGCACCTTGGCCACCAGCCTGGCCGACCGGCTCAAGCTCTCCCTGCAGGATCAATCCCTGGTGGACAGGATCGCCCGCGACCGAAATCTGGAAAGATCGGTGGTCTCGCAACTGGATGAAAACGCCATCAGCCAGGCGGAACTTTGGGTCAAGGGGGTGCTGAACCGGCGGATCTTCATGAAGGACGAATACCACACCGCCCTGGTCAACATCGTGACCAAGCTGGCGGCTGGAGGAGACGTTCTCTTTCTCGGCCGGGGCGCGCACCTGATCCTGCGCGAAAAGGCCACCCTGCGTATCCGCCTGGTGGCCTCCTGGGCCAACCGCCTAGCCAGGATCATGGAACGGACGGAACTAAGCAGGGCTGAAGCACGCGCCCTCCTTGAAGAGACGGACCGCAACCGCGAGGAATTCATCCGCAAGGTCTTCAAGGTGGATCCCAACGCGCCGGAAAACTACGACCTGGTGCTCAATTCCGACCGTATGAAACCGGAGTGCATGCTGGAGACGGTCACTCTCGCGCTGATCGGCGCCCAGACGGGAGGCCGGGCCAGGATGCACAACCAGGTGTGACTTTCTCCGGCTCCCTGAAAAAGGCCCCTCTCCGTCCGAGGACGGAGAGGGGCTTTCGTTTGCGGCGCGAACCGAGTCGGGCCACCGATGGTCTGAGGCGGGGACTACATCATGCCGCCCATGCCGCCCATGCCACCCATGCCGCCCATGTCGGGCATGCCCGCGGCATCCTTTTCGGGTTCGTCGGTCACACAGGCTTCAGTGGTCAGCAGCATGGCCGCGATCGAAGCCGCGTTCTGAAGCGCGCTACGGACCACCTTGGCCGGATCGATGATGCCGGCGACCATCAGGTCTTCGTACTCCATCGTGGCGGCGTTGAAGCCGATGTTCTTCTTCTCGTTCCGCAGGCGCGCGACGACCAGTGAACCTTCGATGCCGGCGTTCTCGGCGATCATGCGCACGGGTTCCTCGACGGACCGCATCACGATGTCCCGGCCGACGGCCTCTTCACCGGTGAGATCCAGGGCGGCGATGGACTTGGCCGCCTTGAGCAGGGCCACGCCGCCGCCGACGACGATGCCCTCTTCCACCGCGGCGCGGGTGGCGCTCAGGGCGTCCTCCACGCGGTGTTTCTTCTCCTTCATCTCCATCTCGGTGGTGGCTCCGACCCGGATGACAGCCACGCCGCCGGCCAGCTTGGCCAAACGCTCCTGGAGCTTCTCCCGGTCGTAGTCGCTGGTGGTGTCCTCGATCTGGGTGCGGATCTGACCGATGCGCGCCTTGACGTCCGCGCCCTTGCCCTTACCGCCCACGAGGGTGGTGTTGTCCTTGTCGATGGAGACCTTCGCACACTGGCCCAGGTCGGCCGTGGTGGTGTTCTCCAGCTTCAGGCCGGCGTCCTCGCTCATGACCCGTCCGCCGGTGAGGGTGGCGATGTCCTCGAGCATCTGCTTGCGACGATCGCCGAAACCCGGGGCCTTCACCGCGGCGATGTTCAGGGTGCCGCGCAGCTTGTTCACCACCAGGGTGGCCAGGGCTTCGCCCTCGATATCCTCGGCGATGATCAGCAGGGGCTTGCCCATCTGGGCGATCTTCTCGAGAATCGGCAACAGATCCTTCATGCTGCTGATCTTCTTGTCGTAGACCAGAATGTAGGGATCCTCCAGCTCGACGCGCATCTGCTCGGCGTTGGTCACGAAGTACGGGCTCAGGTAGCCGCGGTCGAACTGCATGCCCTCGACGACATCCATCTCCATCTCGGTGCCCTTGGCTTCCTCGACCGTGATGACCCCGTCCTTGCCGACCTTGTCCATGGCGTTGGCGATAATCTTCCCGATCTCCATGTCGTTGTTGGCGCTGATGGCCGCGACGCTGGCGATGGTATCGCTGTCCTTGACCTGTTTGGCCTGCTTCTCGATGCTTTCCACCGCGGCCACGGTGGCAAGCTCGATGCCCTTCTTGACGAACATCGGATTGGCGCCGGCGGCCAGGTTCCTCAGACCCTCGTGGATCATGGACTGGGCCAGGATGGTGGCGGTGGTGGTGCCGTCGCCGGCGACGTCGTTCGTCTTGCTGGCGACTTCCTTGATCATCTGGGCGCCCATGTTCTGGAAGGGATCCTTCAGCTCGATCTCACGGGCGATGGTCACGCCGTCGTTGGTCACGGTCGGCGCGCCGAATTTCTTGTCCAGAATGACGTTCCGGCCCCTGGGCCCGAGGGTGATCTTCACCGTGTTGGCCAGGGCGTCGACACCCTTCTTCAGGTTGTCGCGAGCTTCCTCGCTGTAATGGATCATCTTTGCCATGTTTCTATCTCCTTGATTTTCCGCGGGCCCGCTTTGAACGGCCCGCCGTCATGGATTTCTTCCTGATTCCTTCGGAATCCAACGCCTATTAACCCAGGATGGCCAGTACGTCGCTCTCACGCAGGATCAGGTATTCGTCGCCTTTCACGTTCACTTCGGTGCCGGCGTATTTCCCGTACAGAACGATGTCGCCCTTCTTGACCTCGGGAGCCACCCGCTCGCCGCTGTCGCTGATGGATCCGGGGCCCACGGCCACGATCTTGCCCTGCTGGGGTTTTTCCTTGGCGGTGTCGGGAATGATGATCCCGCCCTTCATTGTCTCCTGCTCCATGGGTTCGACGATGACACGGTCGGCCAAGGGCTTGATATTGAGAGCCATTCTGCATCCTCCATTCCGGCTGGTGAAACCAGCGTTCATCTTATGGCCGAAAGCGCGTTGGCAGTCTCGACCGTTGAGTGCTAATGGATGCGGAATATAGACGATCACCAGGGGCTCGCAAGGGATTTCCAGATAAAAGCCGGGGAAAAGGAGTTAGGTCGGCGGGGCTGCCAAAATGACAGTCAGAGTTACCTGTTTGACAGGACGGCCGCCCCGCGCATGGTCCAGTGGAGGTCGTGATACCAGTCCGAATCATCGAAGTGGGCACCCAGGCCCCCGGTCACAATCACGGGCACCTTCCCGTAGCGGCCGCGAAGGCCCTCGACAACGGCACGGATGCCTCCGGTCCCGGCGTGCCAGGCGCCGGCCGCCATGGCCGACCGGGTATCACGGCCCACATCCCAGGAAACAGGACCGAAGGGCACGGGACTCAGACGGGAGGCTGCTTCACCGAGTTGCCTTGCGGCAAAGGCCATGCCCGGGGCTATCATCCCGCCGACGAACACGCCGTCGACCAACAGATCGAACGTGGTCGCGGTGCCCGCATCCACCACCAGGGCGCTGGTCAGTCCGGCCGCCACCGCAGCCGCCACGTTGCACAGCCGGTCCGGACCAACCTGGCCGGGTTCCGCCACGTCCAGCGCGAAGGGCAGATCGCTGGTGTGGTCCACCACTTCCAGATCCATGCCGTCCGGCAACAGCTCGACTACTCCGGGAACGACGGACACCAGCACCACGGGCGGCCGGCCGGAATCCTCGTGAATCCGCTGGAAAATGGAACGGAAGGTCCCGTTTCCTTCACCGGCGCCGGGATGGCTCAAGGTGCCAAGCTCCCGCAGGGGAACCGGCGGAGCCAGTTGGACCAGCGAACCGGCAACCAGCGTGGGGCCCTGCTGTTTCCCCTCCCAGGCGACGCAGGTGATGCGGGTGTTCCCGGCGTCAATAATCAGGGCTTTCATCACCATGCCTCCCCTCACCCGCAGCACGGACCTTCCGTGGAATTTCCGCCGTTTTCTCCAGAGCAGTGAGGTGGACGTCCCCGGCGCTGAAGGCAGTGATCCGACCCTCGGCATCCTCCATCTGAAGGGCGCCATGGTCATCGATGCCGGCCGCCCGGCCCCTGTACTCCCGCCCCCCGGAAACCAGGTGGATATCCTGCCCCAGCAGACAATCGAGGTAGGACAGCGCGGTTCGATAGGGCGACCACCCCAGCTCCTGGAAGGAATCCAGTTCATGTTCCACCCGGGCGATGATCCGGCCCCCCACCTCGCCGGGACGAAGGAGCCGCCCTGTTTCGATCAAGGTGCTGGTGGCCGTTCCCTGCAGGCGGGAAGGGAATCCGCTCCGGGCAGTGTCCAGATTCATCCCCAGGCCCGCGACCACCATCTTCTGCGCCCCGCTCCGGGAGCTTTCGAGCAGGATGCCCCCCAGTTTGCGCCGGCCCACCATGATGTCGTTGGGCCATTTGAGACGGGCGTCCACCAGGAAATCCTCACGCAGGACGAGGACCGACAGCAACCCCAGCCACACGGAAAAACCCTGTGCGAAAGAAGCACGGTGGGGCGGCACCACGACCGAAAGATGCAACCCGCCGCAATCCTCCCAGCTCCTGCCCTGCCGCCCTTTGCCCGCGGTCTGCCGCCGGGCGACCACCACTGTTCCGGGAGGGGGATCGGTTACCGGTTCCAAACGAGCCCGCTTACGGGCCTTCCAGCCCCATCCATCCCATTGGCAAAGGCGACCCTGGGCGGTTTCGCCGCGACCCCACAGGAATTCACTGGTGCTTCCCACTTCATCCAGCAGATACAGAATGCCGCTATCCCGGAGAAACCGGGGCCCGACCTGGAAGACATCGAGCCCGAACCAGTCCCGTGCAACCGACCCTTTCCGGAACAACCGCTTCATCGTGTTTCCAGGTCGAGGCCCAGATCCAGGGCTCCGGCCGAATGGGTGAGCCGTCCCACCGAGGCTCCGTCCACGCCCGTCCCCGCGTACCGGGCGATGGTTTCCAGTGTGATGTTGCCCGACGATTCGAGCAGGGTCTTCACCCCGGCCGCGTCCCTTCTGGCCACCGCCTCGATCGTATCGGCGACCGTGAAGTTGTCCAGCAGGATCCAGTCCACCTGCAGAGACAGGACCTGGTCCAGCTGGTCCAGGGTATCCACTTCGATTTCAATGGCCAGCCCGGAGTATTCCCGGCGGGCCCGGGCCACCATCTGGTCGATGCCGCCGGCGCCGGCCGTCCAGTGGTTGTCCTTCAGCATGACCCGGTCATAAAGTCCCATCCGATGGTTGTGCCCGCCACCGCAGGACACGGCATACTTGGCCAACGACCGGTAGCCCGGCAGGGTTTTCCGGGTGTCCAGCACACGGCACGATGTGCCGGCCACTTCCGCAACGTAACGGGCCGTCAGTGAGGCGATGCCCCCAAGATGCTGCAGGAAATTCAGGGCCGTCCGTTCCCCCGTCAGGATGGAGCCCAACGGACCGGCGAGCCGGGCCACGACCGAGCCGGGGGTCACCAATGTCCCGTCGGCAACCACTGTTTCCACCAGCACGGCCGGATCCACCTGCCCGTAGACCAGTTTCAAGAGAGGCAGGCCGGCCACGATCCCCTTTTCCCGGGAGACGAGATCGCCCCGACCGGTCACGGCCGAGTCCACGGATATGGCGGTGGAGACGTCCCCCCGACCCACATCCTCGGCCAACGCCTGTGCAACGAGGGTCTCGACCCACGCTTCACGGGGAAATCCCGATTCCATATCGTGTCCCATGTCAGCTCCCCGTTGGAGATCTTCCCTTACTGATTTCCGCCGATGCCCCACTGGGCCTTCATATCCTCGATCCGATCCCGCAGGGCGGCCGCCTTTTCGAACTCCAGACCCCGGGCCGCGGTGTTCATGGCCTCCTCCAGCATGGTCACCATCTCCCGGGGAGACATGTCGTGGTTCACCACCTTCTCCCAGGGACGCGGATCCTTCTCCGCCGGCTCGAGACCCCTGTCACCCGCGGCGGCTGTCGATTGGAGAATGTCCTCCCGACTTTTGATGATGGACCGTGGCACCAGACCGTGCTCCTTGTTCCAGGCAAGTTGTCGGGTGCGCCGGCGTTTGGTCTCTCCGATGGCCGCCTCCATGGACCGGGTGATCCGGTCGGCATACATGACAACTTCGCCATTTACGTTCCGCGCCGCCCGCCCGGACGTCTGGATGAGGCTGCGCTCGGACCTCAGAAATCCCTCGCGGTCCGCGTCCAGGATGGCCACCAACGAAACCTCGGGCAGATCCAGGCCCTCCCGCAGCAGGTTCACACCGACCAGGACGTCGCTTTCACCCAGCCGGAGCTTGCGCAGGATCTCGACCCTGTCCAGGGCGGAAATGTCCGAGTGGAGATACGTCACCTTGACCCCGGCCTGGGCCAGATAGTCCGTGAGATCTTCGGACATCTTCTTCGTCAGGGTTGTGACCAGCACGCGTTCGCCCCTGGCGGTCACGACCCGGATCCGTTCCAGCAGATCGTCGACTTGATGCCGTACCGGCCGGACCGTGATCGGCGGATCCACCAGGCCCGTGGGCCTGATCACCTGCTCCACCACCACGCCCCCGCATTTCTCCAACTCGTAATCGGCCGGTGTCGCGGAAACGAAGATGGTCGTCGGCATGATCTCCTCGAACTCCTCGAACTTCAGGGGACGGTTGTCAAGAGCGCTCGGCAGGCGGAACCCGTGTTCGACCAGGTTCACCTTGCGGGACCGGTCTCCGTGGTACATGGCGCCGATCTGGGGAATGGAGGCGTGGGACTCATCGATGATCAGGAGGAAGTCCTCGGGAAAGTAGTCAAGCAGGCAGGCGGGTCGTTCGCCCCGCTTCCGGTTGTCGAAATACCGGGAATAGTTCTCCACGCCGGCGCAGTGTCCTATCTGCTGGATCATCTCAATGTCGTAACGCGTGCGGGAAGACAGCCGCTGGGCTTCCAGTGTCTTGCCCGCTTCGTCGAGTTCTCCGAGCCGGATCTCCAGGTCCCGCCCAATCGCCTCGACCACGGGACCGACTCCCCCCTTTTCGGTGACGAACTGGGTGGCCGGATAGACGACGGCGTTGTCCGTGGCCCCGAGTGATCGGCCGGTCAACGGTTCGATCCAGGACAGGGACTCGATCTCATCGCCGAAAAATTCGACCCGCAGAACCCGTTCCTCGAAAGCGGACCGTATCTCCACCGTGTCACCACGGACCCTGAAGGTGCCGAAGGCGTACTCACTGTCGTTGCGCCCATACCGTATCTCCACCAGGCGGGCCAGAAGATCATCCCGGTCAATTTTCATTCCGGCGCGCAGGGCGATCATGCTCTCCTTGAATGTCCTGGGATTGCCAACCCCGTAGATGGCCGAGACACTGGCCACCACGACGACGTCGCGACGGGTCAACAGACTGCTGGTGGCCCTCAGCCGCAGACGCTCGATCTCGTCATTGATGCTGGTGTCCTTCTCGATGTAGGTATTGGTGGCGGGAATGAAGGCTTCGGGCTGGTAATAATCGTAGTAGGAAATGAAGAATTCGACGGCGTTGTCGGGGAAGAAACCCTTGAGCTCGCCGTAGAGCTGCGCCGCCAGGGTCTTGTTGTGGCTGAAGACGAGCGTCGGCATCTCCAGTTGGGCGATGGCATTGGCCATGGTGAAGGTCTTGCCTGACCCCGTGACGCCCAACAGGGTCTGGAAGCGGTTCCCCTTCCTGGCCTCGCCCACCAGTTCGGCGATTGCGGCAGGTTGGTCCCCGGTGGGTTCGAAAGGGGATACGAGATGGAACAGACCCATGGTGGACCCTACCTGCGCGGCGTGGAGCCGGCGGAATGGACATCCAGAATGAGTTCCTGCCCCGGCCGCAAACTTCCGACGTCCCGGACCCGGCCATTGATCGAAATCTCCACTCCGCGCACCCGGGCGAGTTTCAGGCTGAAATGATCCTCCGCCCCCCAGAAGACCACCAGGCGATCACCCTGCCGGTAGGCCCGTCCCGCCTCGAACCCGGCGGCGGGAACCGCGGGAGCGGATTCCATTTCCGCGGGCCACCGCACCTCGCTGAAATTCCGGTCGCCGTCACGCTTGACCTGGATCTTTTGCGGAGCATCGCAAACGAGCCGCAGGACCAGCGGCCACGCCGAATCCACCCGCGCCACGGCTGGGGGGCCCTCCTGCGGATCCACCGATTCAACCTTTTCCGGCGTGGCGGCGGTCATCGTTGGCGTCTCTTCTTGCGTGGGGGCTGTCACGGGTGGTTTCTCTTCCACGATTTCCACCGTTGAATCTTCGGTCGAACTCGCGCCAGGCTCGATCTTGGTCACATCCTGGACCGGCTCCGCGGGAACCATCCCGGATTCGGGAGGCGTCGGAATTTCCTTTTCCGTCGCGGGAATTTCCGGATTCAGGATCCAGCCCAGGGCCAGGGTATCGGAAAGGTGGGACGCGGTGTCCCATCCTTCATCCCTGTCGCGGAATGAATCTTCCCTGGCGGGGACCGTTTCCTCGGGATCCGGCCGACTCACCGCGGTGGTGAACTCATCGCCCTGCTCGTTTCCCGCGTTCCCACAGCCGCGCAGGGCGAACAGCCCCAGCCCGATAAGGACCGCCACGACCCCGACCCCCATGATGATCCGCAGCCAGGGCACACCCACCCTGCTGACCTCCACTTCCTCTTCATTCCAGAGCATTTCCGAGCCGACGGGACCGGACGCTCTTTCCCCGGAAATCTTGTTGTAGAGGCTCAGCACGGTCTGGGGATCCAGGCCGAGGTCCAGCGCGCAGGTACGCAGGAAGCTCTTGCTGTAGAGCGGGCCGGAAATCTTGTGGTATTCATCGAGTTCCAGGGCCACCAGGACCGGCGGGGGAATCTTCGTCCGTTCGGAAAGCTGGGCGATCGTCAGATCCTGGGCCTCACGGGCCTCGTTGATCATTTCCCCAGGGGTCTTAAGCAGAGGATTGTCGCTCATCGGAGTCTCCTTGTGACCGGTGGCTCCATCGAGACCACCGGGACCTTCCGGATCCATCCCCGGGCCGCCGCCGGCGGGGTTCAGCCAAGGGCATCCAGCAACTCTTTGAGCTTGCCGGCTTTTATCTCGTTTTCCGCCAGCAGGTCCCTCTGCTTCTGGACCACATGATCGGGAGCGTTGGCGGTGAACTTCTCGTTGCCCAGCTTGGCGCGGCATCCCTTCATCCAACCCTCGATCCCGGCCAGTTCCTTGGTCAGGCGTGCGTGTTCCTTCTCAAGGTCCACCAAACCTTCCATCGGCAGGAACACCTCGACCGATCCCGCGATCCCGACTCCGGCGGGCGAAGGATCCTCGCCACCGGTCACGATCTCCACCGTCTCCATCTTGGCCAGCAGGGCGATGAGGGATTTCCCGGCATCCAGTTCCGCGGCCTCCTCGGAAGTGGGCGTCCTCAAGAGGGCCCGCCCCCTTTTGCCCGGTTGGACACCCAGTTCGTTGCGCATATTGCGAATCACACCGACGATTTCCATCACCTGCGCGAACTGCCCGCGCTCCCGCGAAAATGGTGTTTCCCCGGTAAAGCGGGGGAACGAGGAATTCATCAGGAAACCCTGCGCAGGCGGCAGCCAGCTCCACAGTTCCTCGGTGATGAAGGGCATCACCGGGTGCAGGAGCTTGTAGCTGACGGCCAGGCCGAGGACAGCCACCGCGAGGGCGGGACCGCGGTCCTTTTCGTTCCGCAGGCGAGGTTTGATGGATTCGAGGTACCAATCGCAGTATTCGTGCCGGAAGAAATTGAACACGCCGTAGGCGGCGGCGTTGAGGCGCCGCTTTTCCATGTTGGCGTCGCAACCGGCCACCGTCTCCAGGAGGCGGCCGAGAACCCAACGGTCTTCCAGCTTCAGATCCGCGTCGTCGAGATCCACGGGTGGCTCCCCGCCGAACACCCCGTGCCACAATTCAGCCAAGAGGCCGGCGGGACGTTCCGCCCAGTCGCCCGCCGTACCCAGATCGCCAATATCCAGGGTCCGGGGCGCCCTGTCGCCGGCGGCCGGACTCGCCAGACCTGCCTCGTCCCAGGCGCCGAGAACCAATTTGGTGGCCTGGAAGATCTTGTTGCAGAAATTCCTGCCCACTTCGAGGGTCGTTTCGGTGAAGAAAATGTCCTGACCGGTCGGAGTGAGCATAACGAGACTGCAGCGCAGAGCGTCGGCCCCGTACTCGTCGATCAGGTGAATGGGATCGGGGCTGTTGCCCAGGGACTTGCTCATCTTGCGTCCCTCTTCGTCACGCACGATTCCGTGGAAGAGGACTTCACCGAAGGGTTTCTCGCCCTTGAATTCATAGCCGGCCATGATCATCCGGGCCACCCAGAAAAAGATGATGTCCGGCGCCGTGACCAGGACCGAGGTCGGATGGAATTTTTCCTGATCCGCGGTCTCGTCGGGCCAGCCAAGCGGGGAAAAAGTCCACAGCCAGCTGCTGAACCAGGTATCCAGGACGTCCTCCTCCTGGGCCAGCCGGCCGCCGCCACAAGCCGGGCACCTGTCCGGTTCGGTCCGCGCGGCGATCTCCTCGTCGCATTCCCCGCAATACCATACGGGAATCCGGTGTCCCCACCAGAGCTGCCGGCTGATGCACCAATCCCGGATGTTGTTCATCCAGTTCCCGTACACTCCCACCCAACGTTCCGGGAAGAGCTTTATATCCCCCTCGGCCACGGCCTTGACCGCGGGCCCCGCCAGTTGGTCCATTTTCAGGAACCACTGCCGGGAGAGGTAGGGTTCTATGATGTGCCCGCACCGGTCGTGATGCCCCACCTGGTGCACATGCTTTTCAACCTTCTCCAGCAGGCCTTCGGTGTCCAGCGCCTCGACCACGGCCTTGCGGCATTCGCTCCGGTCCATGCCCGCGAAGGACCCGGCGTGTTCGTTCATGATTCCCGCCGGTGTCATGCAGATGACCTGGGCCAGATCGTGACGGCGTCCCACCTCGAAGTCGTTGGGATCGTGGGCCGGAGTGATCTTCACGAATCCGGTGCCCTTTTCAGGGTCGGCGTGATGGTCGCCGATAATGGGAATCTCCCGGTCGGTCAGGGGCAGTTTGACGGTCGTCCCGATCAGGTGCTTGCGTTCGGGATCGTTGGGATGGACCGCCACGGCGGTGTCGCCGAACATCGTCTCCGGCCGCGTGGTGGCCACGGTCACGTGACCGGTACCGTCGGTCAGGGGATACTTCAGGTGCCAGAGGCTGCCCTCGATCTCCCTGTATTCGACCTCGTCGTCGCTGATGGCCGTCAGGTCGTGCGGGCACCAGTTGACCAGATAGACATCACGATAGATCAGGCCTTTTTCCTTGAGGCGGACGAAGGCCTCGGTCACTGCCCGGTTCCGCTTCTCGTCCATGGTAAAGGCTTCGCGGCTCCAGTCCAGCGAACAACCCAGGCGCCGGATCTGCTGGGTGATCCGGCCGTGGGTGCGTTCCTTCCAGGCCCAGGCCCTTTCCAGAAACGCCTCCCGGCCCACTTCCCGCTTGTCGATGCCCTCGTCGGCCATCTGCCGGGTGATCACCTGTTCGGTGGCGATGCTGGCGTGATCCGTTCCGGGAATCCACAAGGCAGGACGGCCCCGCATCCGAGCCCACCGGATCAAGGAGTCCTGAATGCTGTTGCCCAGGCAGTGCCCCATGTGCAGGATCCCCGTCACATTCGGCGGCGGCAGTATGATCACGAAGGGATCATCCGTCCTGGAGGTGTCGGGGGCGAAGAGACCGGCCTCTTCCCAGGTCGCGTACCACTTCTCCTCGATGCCGCCGGGGGTGTATTGCGGCATATTCCTGATTTCTTCCAAGATTTCTCCCGTCGAAGAACTCGAACCAGTCCGGTGAAACACCTGGGAAGGCGGAATCTAACATCTGTTCCGGGCCGGAGCAATGTGGTAATATCCCCACGCAACCGTTGATCCTGCAACCTTGGGGCCCCTGCATGCGGTACCTGGCCGTTTATCGCGAAACGACCTTCGAGCGGGTCACCCGCCTGCTGGGCCTGTATCTGCTCGCCCCGCTGCTGATGACCCTTACGCTTCCTGTCACCATCAACATCGCCCAAAAACCCGATTTCGGATTCTCCGTCCGTCGCCTGGAAGTCGTCGAGGTCGTTTCCGGTGGACCGGCGGAGCAGGCAGGGCTGCGCAAGGGCGACATGATCGTTGCCGTGGACGGGCGGACGACCATCAAAATGCCCTACTACTACGCCGCCCTGGCCGGCCGGTACGACCTGACCCCACTGCCCATCGAAATCAGCCGGGGACACACCACGCGCCTGCTGATCATCGCCCCCACGGCCCCGCGCCAGGCCGGGATGATCCGCAGCTACGGAATCTGGGTATCCGGCCTCGGCTTCCTGATGATCGGGTTCTGGGTCCTTCTACGGCGGCGCGATCCGGTGGCGCGGAACTTTTTCTCCCTGTGTTTCATCTTCGCTTTCTTCCTGCTGGACATCCCCGATCACTCCAGCGTGGATTACATGGAAGCCAAGGAGTTGCTCCGTTACCTGTTCCAACTGCTGTTACCCGCGTATTTCCTGCGGTTCTTCATCCAGTTTCCCAGCCCCCGCAGCAAACTGGCCCGCGAGAGGATGCAGCTTCGCCTCCTGCTGGTGCCGGGTTGGGTGCTCTTCGGATTTATTTCCTGGCTGTTCTTCCTGAATCCCCCGCCTGGCGGTCTCCTCGAAAATATCCTGGAGATCGTTTCCCTGGCCTATCTCCTTGGCTATTTCCTGGCCGGGTTGGTCATCTTCGCCCGCCGGGTCATGCGTCGTGACCGTCCCATCCAGCGGACGAAACTCAAGGTCATCCTGCTGGGACTCGTCTGTGGGTTGGCCCCGTTTTTCGCAGGCCTTCTCCTGGAAAACCTGGCGCCCGGATCCTCACTTCCCCACTGGCAGTATCTGGCATTCTCCCTCCTGCTGGTTCCGGCCAGTTTCGGGCTGGCCATCCTGCGCTACGGAGCCCTGGATACGGCCTTCGTCGTCCGTGCCAGTCTGATCTACGGTCTGCTCACCCTGCTGGTCCTGCTGACCTACTTCGTGATCGTGCTGGGGCTGGGTGAATTCCTGGCTCAGGTATTCAAGGTCGAGACTTACCGGGTACTGCTGGTGGTGATGGCAGGCAGCAGCTTGGCCATCCTGCCGCTGCGACGTTGGATCCAGGGCATGATCGACAACGCCTTCTATCCAGCCCGCCGCGCCAACCGGCGCGCCATGACCCGCCTGGCGGACCGTCTGACCGGGTTGATCGACCCCGAGGAGGTCATCCAGACCCTTCTGGCCAACCTCGACGACCTGTTCCGACCGGCCTGCATCGCACTGTTCCTGTCGCCTGCCGACGAAAAGGGCCCCTACCGACCGCGCCTTGCGGAACACCCGGCGCCCGTTTGGACCGGCCCCGGAAGCCCTGACCCCACCCCGTCGGTTCCCAAGGAAAGCTATCCGCACCTGGACCAGGACAGCGGGCTGGCCATCCTGTTGAACCGGATCCGCCGACCGGTGTTCACCGAGGAACTGGAGGACCATCTCTTCGCCGGCGACACGGACGCGGAATCGCTCAAGGTCCTGACCCGCATCAAAGCCTCGTTGCTCGTACCCATGATCGCCGGCAACCGCCTGCTCGGATTCCTGGCCTTCGGCCCCAAGAGCAGCGGCGCCCTCTACAGCCAGGAGGACCTCGCCAATCTCCGGGCCCTTGCGGTCCAGGCCGCCTCCCTCATCGAGAGCCGGCAACTCTATCAGGAAAGCCTCCACCGCAAGCGCCTGGAGACCGAACTCGAGGTGGCCCGGGACATCCAGGCCCGGCTGCTGCCCCCCGGTCCCCTGGACACCGACCTGTTCAGTATCTGCGGCCGCAACGAACCCTGCCGGATGGTGGGGGGCGATTATTTCGACTATTTCCAGTTCGAGGACGGAACCCTGGGGTTCGCCATCGCCGACGTGTCCGGCAAGGGCATTCCCGCCGCCCTGATGATGACCTCGCTGGTGGTGGCTTTCCGCCGGGAGGCCAAGGCCGGGACCGGCCCCAGGGCCGTCATGGACCGACTCAACCCCGTCGTGGCCTCCCTGGTATCCGGGGGCAATTTCATCTGCCTGTTCTTCGGGATCTGGAACCCCGCCACCGGGATCGTCCACTATTGTAATGCCGGCATGGATCCCCCGGTCCTGTTCCGGCCCCGGGCTTTCTTTCTTCAAAAACTGAAGAAAGGCGGACCCGTGCTCGGTGTGGAAACCGAACGCCTCTACCGGGAGGGAGCCCTGGCGCTGGAACCGGGCGACCGGCTGTTCCTGTTCACCGACGGCCTGACCGAGGAACAGAATCCCCTCGGTGATTTCTTCGATTCGGAACGCCTGCTGGAACTGGTGGCGGCAAACATCGAATCTTCACCACTCCGCCTGATTGAAAAGATTTTTTCCGCCGTCAATGCATTCGGCGGTGAAGAGAAATCAGATGACAAAACCGCAATCATACTGGAAATAAAGAACTTGAGCTAATTTTCGAGCCCCGGCCCCCTTCTTGCTCAAGCCTGATTGGAGCCGGCCGATGATCAGGAGTTTCGGAGGAGTGATTATTCCCTCAAGTCCTCCAGGCTTCCGGCCGATTCCCAAAAAGTCCGCATCGTTTCACCCCAGGACCGGAAAGGGGGGATCGGCATGGCGCCCGAAACATATTTTCTGGTTGGCTTGTCTTTGATCGATCTCTTTTGGTGGTTGAGAAAATGACCCACGCCTTCTGACCCCTGGTTGACGGTTCCCGCCACAGCCAGGGGTTTTTCATGCCCTCCATCAACTTCATTCCACAGGAAATCCAGGAAATCAACCGGTAGGCACTGCCATACGTGCGGACATGAATCCCAACCAGACGGCTCCGAGACCGAGTACGACATTGGCCGAGACGTTGAGCAGGGCCAGGTGTGAGGTTCCCTCCTGCAGGTAGCGCAGCGTCTCGTAGCCGAAGGTGGAAAAGGTGGTGAAGGCGCCCAGGAATCCTACGGCGAGCAGCATCCGCACCGGATGGGTGACCAGGGTCGTGCCCCGATCCAGTTCCAGCAGGAAACCAAGGGCCAGACAGCCCAGAACGTTGACCAGGAGCGTCCCGAAGGCGAAGTGACCGCCGAGAGACCGCTCGGCCAGAAGACCGACCGCATAGCGGGACACCGCCCCCGCGGCGCCCGCGATTCCCACCAGAACAAGCGATTGCAAAACATTCCCTCCGAAATATGTCGGTGACCGGACGCGCCGTCCGGCCACCACGACCACATGAAAACGGGTGTCAGGACCCTATGACGGCCTTGATGGCCCTTTCATATTCGACCTTGCCGAAGCCGCCCACCCATTTCTCCCTGATGACGCCGTCACCGTCGACCAGGAAAGTGGTGGGAATGCTCTGGATCCCGCCGAAATCCTTGATGAGCTCCGAATCATTGTTGAACAGGACTATCGGGAAGGTGAGCCCGTGTTTCTTGACGAAGGTCCGGACCTTCACTTCCCCTTCGCGGCCCATGGCCACGCCCACGACGACCAGGTCGTCGCTGTAGGTCTCGCTCAGTTCCTGCAGGTGCGGCAGGGCCTTGATGCAGGGTGGGCACCAGGTGTCCCAGAAGTCGATGATCACGGCCTTGCCGCGCAGGCTGGAAAGCTGGAGATCACCGCCGTCGATGTTCTTGAGGGTGAAATCGGGAGCCGGGCTGCCCTTGCTTGCCGGGGCGGGCGCCGCAGCCTGTGCCTGGCTGCCGGTATTGTCGACGCTGGATTCGCTGTTATCCCCATCGCTCCCGCACCCGGGAAAGGCGAGCATCCCCAGGGCCAGGACCATCATTAATACGTAGAGAACGGTCATTCTGCTCACTGCAGATCCTTCCGGTAGTAGTTCGATTCGGGAACCTGTTGCTCAAGGCGGTATCGCCATCCACGGGCGGGGCCACAAACGCAGCCCCGTTCCGGCAGACACAATAATCTGGCAAAAAGTTCCCCGATATGCAACTTTCGACCCGACAAGATGGAACCGGATCTTGTCTAATGCATTTATCTTCGTATAGTACCCTCATGAATTCCGTTCCCGTCCCTGCGGCGGGAATTGTGACGATAATCCCCTCGCGAGGTCCACCGGAACATGGAATCTGTCCACCGAAGCTGCGCTGTCATCCTGCTTGGTCTTCTTCTGACCATGACCGCTCCCGTACCGGAAGCATCCGCCGGAGCCGTCGAAATCAATGTCGTTTCCCGGGGCGAAACCGCCGAAATCGGCAAGGATCTGGTTCTCGAGGTGGAGATCGTTCCCGCTCCAGGGGAGACGATCCTGGTCGACGGTCTGGTGATCGATGTCTCCACCGGCGAAGGTCCTGGATTTTTCGGCTCTCCCTACCCGGTCAAGCCCCTTTCCACTCCCGGGTCCGACCCCGCCGCCTACCAGGGTACGGCCAGGTTCGAATGGGCCGCTCCCGTGGGTCCGGAGGTGAAACCCCTCACGGCTGATCTGATCGTCTCGGTGACCGCCAGGACCTCCGCGGGCGCCACCGAGACAGCCAAGTGGTCCGGATCCATCAAGGTCGATTACGGCGATGAGTGGACCGAGGACAAGATCAGCAATTTCATTGAACGCAAGGGCCTCGGCTTCTTCCTGATCCTGGTCTTCGGATTCGGCCTGCTGATGAGCCTTTCCCCCTGCATCTATCCCATGATCCCCATCACTCTGGCCGTGATCGGCGCCCAGAGCCAGGAAAAGGGGGTGGCGCACGGCCTGATCATGTCCGTCACCTACGTGATCGGCATGGCCCTGGTCTACGCGGTCATGGGTGCCCTGAGCGCCACGGTCTTCAGCGGCATCACGGCCTTCATGCAGAGTCCCGTGGTCCTGGTGCCCATCGCTCTTCTCCTGCTGGCTCTTTCCTTCAGCATGTTCGGGGCCTTCGAACTTCAGGCGCCGGCTTTTCTGCGCGACCGTCTGCAGGGCCCCGGCGCGGGTACCCGCGGCGGGCTGGTCGGCGTGTTCGCCATGGGACTGGTGGCCGGTCTGGTGGCCTCGCCCTGCGTGGGCCCCTTTCTAGCGGCCCTGCTGGTCTGGGTGGCCTCCACGGGCGATTGGGTTCTGGGTTTCCTTTCCCTGTTCACCTTCGGGATCGGCATGGGCCTGTTGCTGATCGGGGTGGGGACCTTCCCCGCACTCCTGGGCTCGATGCCCCAAAGCGGAGGGTGGATGGACACCGTCAAGAAAGGCATGGGGCTGCTGCTGGTCGCCATGGCCTTCTATTTCGTCCGGCCCGGCAGCGTCCTGCCCGAACACATCTTCTATCCCCTGGTCGGGGTGGCAACCATCCTTACCGCGGTGTTCATGGGAGCTTTCGATTCGCTTGCGTCCGAGGCCGGGTGGTGGCCCCGCACGCTCAAGGGCCTGGGCCTGGTCGTGTTCGTGGCCGGTCTCTATTTCCTGGGCGGATCCTTCGTGCAACACGGTTTCATGATGCCTTCCCCCCTCGCTGATATCGCCGCCGGGCCGGAGTCTGAAACCCGCTTGGCGCCCGTGGGAAAAGGACCCACCGCCGCAAGGGTCACAGCCGTGGACCCGCCCGCCGAGTCCCTGCCGGACAAGGTCCAGTGGACCAAGGTCCACACCGGCGAAAAGGTCCAGGCATTTATCGCCGCCAAACGGACGGAAGCCAAAGCCGCGGGCCGGCCGGTGATGATCGATTTCTGGGCCCAGTGGTGCGTCTACTGCAAGAAGCTCGACAAACTCGTCTGGAACGTACCCACAGTAGTGGCCGAGGCCCAGCGGTTCATGACCATCAAGGTCGACGCGACCGCGCCCGACGACGCCGAGATGAACTCCATCAAGGAAGAATTCAAGGTTCCCGGTTTGCCCCGGATCATCTTCATCGACAGCCGCGGCGAGGTTCTGCACGGCAGGTCCGCGGGCTTCAAGTCCGCCGCAGACATGCTTGAGCTCATGAAGAGTATTCGCTGATCCCTCTACTGGAAGCGCACCTCGAAGCGGTGGGCAGCATCGAAAACCTTCAAGGGGCCGTTGCCGGGATTCTCGGTCAGGATCTCGGGTGTCCCGTCCCCGTTGATGTCGAGCAGTTCGATCTTGCCGAAGAACGGCTCATCTTCCCACTCGATATCCCCGGTCACCGAATCCACCACCTGACCGGTGTTCAGAACGATCTCCACCCGATTGTCGCCGTCCACGTCCCCACACCGCACCTGGGTGGCGGAATACTCAAGGATGCTGGTGAAACTCTTGGTGAAGTTGACGCCGTCCACGTAGACGATCCGGTTGTCGGCCACCATGACGATCTCGTTGGCCGGGTCCTCGTCCACGTTGGCGGTCGTGAAGCAGGATACCTCCCGGTATTCGCTGGGCAGGGATTCCCACAGGAGGGCGTAACCGTCCAGGCTCCAGACATAGACCTTCCCGTTGCTGGTCCGGCAGAGAATGCTGTCATCGAGGGAGTCGCCGTCCAGATCGGCCGTTAGGACCTCGTCCGGAATTCCGCTCAACTGGATGCTCTTCCACACCCTGCGGACGCCCCGGCCGTCCATTATGGACACCTGGACCGTGCCGAACCGCTCGCCGATGGCGAAGAGCATGCCCTCCTCCCCGTGGATGGGCTCGAACATCGTGACATGGTCCAGGCGATCGGCCGCCCAGGACAGGGCGCGGTATTCCGAGTATGTCAATTCCCCCTGGGCCTGGAGCGACCCCGGTCCGGACCACAGGAAGACCGCCAGCCCCAGAACCATCAGCAGAAGGGCAGGCCGGATCCCGGTCGACCGGGCCGACAAACGCGCAACGCGAAATTTCCTCATGAAACACCTCGGTGTGGAAAGCCGTGACCGGCCGAGGGCCGTTTCGTCACAGTGGGTTTTTCAGGGGGTAACCCGATCAATATAGCCCAAGCGAACGGTCTGGTCATTCATTTCGATGCACCCAATGGCGCCGGGGCGGGAAAATCATTTTTCCGGGTCAGGGCCAGGCGAGGCCCGCGCCGACAAGAACCGACCAGGTCCGGTAGGTCCGGCCGGCATTGATCAGCCAACGGTACTGGACCTTCAGGTAGAACATGTGAGTGGGTTTGAAAAACCATTCCTGGCCGGCCTCGGCCAGGATGGACCAGTAATCTCCCGCCGTTACGTCATCCGGTCGGGGACGGTCGATGTAGCTGACCCCGGATCCGAGGCCGAGAAAGAGGTTGACCTCGGTCTTCCGGTCTCCCCGGTTGTTGAAATACCGGCGCAGGATGAGATCTGCGGAGGTAATGTCGCCGCCGTCGGGAACCTGGAGGAAATCCACCTGGACGACCATCCCGGCCTTCCAGTCCAAGAGGCCATCGAAGATGTTGACCGGAGAACCCGGCCGGAATATCAAGGCGCCCCCGTACCCCTGGTCTCCTTGCTGATCCTGGAAGCCGCCCCCATAGGCCCAATGTCCGGCCAGGAAAACGGGATTCTCGAAGGGCTGACCCAACTGGGAAGGCGGCAGTTCCAGACGGGAATTTCCCTCCGCCAACTGGGCGACCGCCCCGGTCGACGGTCCGACTGCCAAGACCCAGGCAGTCAGGAAGGTAAGGACCCTGATTACGGCCCTGGCGTACTGCATTCCTGAGGAAGATGTCCGTTGCGCCTGCAAGCTCCAGCTCCCGCTTTCAAGATGTCCGAGTCCCGTCGGTGTCCGGTCCGAAATCACCTTGCAAGGGCGGTGCCACCAGAAGCCCCGGCGTGATCAGGCAAATGCTTGCCAATAAATAAAATAGAATATACGATGGCAATAATTGGCTCCCGAGGGAGGAGAATCCCCCCTTCCACCTCTGGTCATGGCTGAAAACCATACACCTGCTGTCGGAGTGGACAAGACGTGAAACACCCCCGTGACAAACCAATCGAAAACGATCCCCCGGACAGCTTCCTGACCCTCGCGGGCCCGGGGGAAACCGAGTTGAAGGTACAGCGGTCCCGTTTCCTGGCCCTTGCCTTTCCCGTTGCCACCGAGCAGAATGCCCAAGCCCGCCTGGACGAGACGGCCCGCCGCTATCACGACGCGCGACATGTCTGCTACGGTTACAGGCTGGGCGTCGGACGAGAAACGATCACTCGAAAAAGTGATGCCGGCGAACCGTCCGGAACGGCCGGCGAACCCATCCTCGCGGCCATCGGCAAACTCGAACTAACCGATGTCCTGGTGATCGTGGTCCGTTATTTCGGGGGCATCAAGCTCGGCACCGGAGGACTGGCCCGAGCCTACGGCCAGGCCGGGGCGATGGTCCTGGCCGAGGCCGGCATCCGGGAAGTACCCCAGGGTCGGGAATTCGTCCTGAGATTCCCCTACGCCCGGGACAAGACCATCCGACGCCTATTGGATTCGCGGGACGGCAAGCTGCTGGATCAGCAATACGGTGAGGAGGTTACCTGGCGTATCTGGCTTCCTCATTCCGTCTGGCGCGGGTTTGCCGAAACCTTGACCGAACTTACCGCCGGCGCCGTCGTCCTGGAAGAGGCGGTGGATTGAAGGATCGGCCGGCAAAGTTTTTTCGCATGGTTCCCATAAAATCTTCTAAAATGGCGACTGTCCTGATTTTATGGGATGCCGGCAAGAAAGGATGCGGTAGTTGGCTCATTTGATAAGCCAGGCAGTGGAGCGGGTGGACAACCCGGCAAAAACATCCGGTCAAGCCCGGTATCTGGCCGACATGCCCTGTGATGGTTTGCTCCATGCTCGTGTCCTCCGCTCGGAACGACCGCGGGCGCGATTTTTCGACATCTCCCTCCCCCCCCTGCCCGCCGGCTACCACGTCATTTCGGCTGACGATGTGCCCGGGTTGAACGTCGTGAGCTTCCTGGTGGATGACTGGCCTGTCTTCGCCGACAAGGTCGTCGAGTATATCGGCGACCCCATCCTGCTGATAGTCGGTCCTGATATCGAGATCGTTGCGGATATCATGGCCGGGATAACCGTCGTGTATGAGGATCTGCCCCCTGTGTTGACGCTTGACGACCCCGGCCTCACCCGACAGGCCCGATACAGTTATACCACGGGCGATCCCGAAGCGGCCTTCGCGGCGGCCGACCGCGTCATTTCCGGCGAGTACAGAACCGGCAGCCAGGAGCACATATACCTTGAACCGCAGGGAATGCTGGCCATGCCCCGGCAGAACGGCATCAGGTTGCAGGGATCCATGCAGTGCCCGTTTTATGTGCAGCGGGCGGTTCACCGGACCCTCGGCCTGGCGCTTGACAAGGTGCAAGTGGTGCAGACCACCACCGGGGGCGCGTTCGGGGGCAAAGAGGATTATCCATCGGTGCTGGCCTGCCAGGTGGCAGTAGCCGCCATGGTCACGGGCGCGCCGGTGCTGCTTGTTCTGGAGCGGGACGAGGATATCCAGACGACCTGCAAACGTCACCCGTCGCGGGTTCGTGTGCGCACCGCCCACGATGCCACGGGCAAGCCCACGGCCATGGAGTTCGACGTCACCCTTGATGGCGGCGCGTATACCGGACTCTCGCCGGTGGTTTTGCAACGGACCATGTTCGTCGCCGGCGGCGTCTACCGCATCCCCAACATCCGATGTCGGGGTCAGGTGTTGGCAACGAACACCGTCGTCTCCGGAGCTTTTCGGGGCTTTGGCGGACCGCAGGGAATCTTCGCGGTGGAAATGCACATGGAGCGGGTGGCCCGGGAATTTGGTGTTTCCCCCTTGGCATACAAGCGGCGCTACCTCGTTGCTTCCGGCGACCGAACCGCTACCGGCGGCACCTATCACAGCCAGGTCGTTATTGACCGGATCACGGACCGCTTGAAAACTCTGTCCGATTTCGATGAGAAATACGAAGTCTTCGGACGGCGTCCCGGCGCCCCCGTCGCCACCGACGACCTCACCCCGCTGCGCGGCATCGGCCAGGCCCTTGTCCTGCACGGAGCGGGCTTCACCGGCAGTGCCGAACGGGATGAGATCAAGTCCAGGGTAAAACTTCGGCGGAATTCGGCGGGCCGGGTGGAAATCTTGATTTCCAACGTGGAAATGGGTCAAGGCCTTCAGACGACAATGCGCAAGATCGTGGCCCAGGTGCTTGAGATCCCTCTGCGGGACATTGATTTTGCCAACCCCGATACGGATCGTGTCCCCAACTCGGGGCCGACCGTTGCCTCACGCTCCATCATGATGGTCGGGAAACTGGTCGAAAGGGCCGCCGAGGAATTGAAGGAGCGCCGGGGTGAGGCCGGCGAGATCACCGTCGAACAAGATTACAAGCAACCCGCCTACATTCAATGGGACAACGAGACCTTCACCGGCGACGCCTACCCCGACTACTCCTGGGGCGCGGTCGCCCTGCAGGTGGCCATCGACCCCTTGACCGGCGCCATTGCCGTGGAGAAGGTCTGGGCAGTGCACGACATCGGCACGCCTATCGATGAATTGATCGTTCAGGGCCAGGTGGAAGGGGGCATTCTGCAGGGATTGGGCTGGGCCCATCTGGAAGTCCTGGAGATAGAGGACGGGCGGCTGCGCCAGGGCACCTTGACCGACTACACGATTCCGACCGCCTGCGACGCCCCTCCCATCGTCAGCGAGCTGGTCGACAATCCCTCCGCGGTGGGCCCCTTCGGCGCCAAAGGGGCCGGGGAAGTGACTTTCCTGGGAGCTCCGGTGGCGCTGGCCTCCGCTGTCAGTCATGCCTTGGGAGTTCCGGTGACCGAGCTGCCGATACGCCCTGAACACGTGCTGGAGCTGTTGGAGGAGCCGTCGTGAAATTCACCTTGATGCTGGACGGCAAGCAGCGGGACTTTGACTGCGAACCGACGCGACGCCTTTTGGATCTACTGCGTGAGGACGCCTGCCTGACGGGCGTCAAGGAAGGCTGTGGGCAGGGCGAGTGCGGTGCCTGCTCGGTTCTGCTCGACGGACGCCTGGTCAACTCCTGCCTGGTTGCGGTCGGCCAGGTTTCCGGTCGCCGAATCGTCACAATCGACGGCTTCCGCCGGACCGAGCGCTTCGCGGTTCTCCAGGATGCCTTCGGCCAGGCCGGTGCGGTGCAATGCGGTTTCTGCATCCCGGGCATGATCATGGCCTGCGAGGCCCTCCTGCAGCGCAACAGCCGACCCGGGCCACAGGAGATCCGACTGGCCCTGTCAGGCAACCTTTGTCGTTGCACGGGCTACAACATGATCGTCAGCGCGGTGGAGATCGCGGCCAGACAGGGGAAGGGATTGTGGTAAGAAGCTATTTCCCCGTCACCCTCGAGGAAGCCCTGCTTATCCGGCTTGGCGAATCGGTTATTCCCTATGCCGGCGGCACCGATCTGATAGCTGCCCGGCGGCGGGGAACAGGCTTGTTGCCTTGGTTTCAACGACCGGTGCTCTTTGTCGGTCATCTGTCGGAATGCCGCGGTATCAGTGATGAGGCGGGGCTGCTGAGAATCGGCGCGGCGACCACCCTGAGTGAGGTACTGGAAGATTTGCGGGTGCCGGATCTGCTGCGACAGGCGGCTGAAGCCATGGCCTCCCCCGCCGTGCGCAACCTCGCCACCCTGGGCGGCAACATCTGCCACGCCTCCCCGGCGGGAGACACCTTGCCGCCGCTTTACCTGTGGGATGCGACCGTGACCCTGCAAAGCGCCAAGGATAGGCGTGACCTGAAACTGGCCGAATTCATCGTCGGTCCCGGTCGGACAGACCTGCGCCAGGACGAAATTCTCACGACCATCAACATCCCCGAATGCGCAGCCACCGCGACCTGGTATCACAAGGTGGCGACGCGACGATCTTCGGCCCTGGCCAAGATTTCCCTTGCGGCACAGGCCACGGTTCGCGACGGGGTTCTGGATGATCTACGCCTGGCCGTGGGAGCTGTGGCGCCCACGGTAGTGCGTTCACGAACCGTGGAAGGATTCCTGATCGGTCGCATGGCGTCCGAGGTCCGCCAATCATGGCCGGAAATCATGAAGA